>CAMWSV010000189.1 GCA_947177015.1 uncultured Porphyromonadaceae bacterium | reverse complement strand
CTTTAAGATTTATTGATTTTTTTAGTATATTTGCAAAAGTTACGTATTAAACATTAGAAGTATGATAGGTTTTATTGAAGCAATCAAATCGTTTTACGGTCAGTATGCAACTTTCTCAGGTCGTGCCACACGTGCCGAGTATTGGTGGGTAATGCTTTATATGTTTGTACTTTTAGGTATACCCTCATACATCAACGTTGGCTATACATTTATGAATGAAGAGCCGAGTTTGCTCCTCCAGATCTGGGTAGGTCTTTTTTCACTTGCCAATATTATTCCCTCCCTTGCACTTGCATGGCGCAGAATGCATGACATCGGGAAAGGTGGTGGCTGGTACTTCATCACTTTAATTCCGCTCATCGGCACTATCTGGTATCTCGTGCTGACTCTCACCCCCGGTGAACCCTATCCTAATCGATTCGGCGAACCCGTAGACAATAACTCTTCTCTCAAATATTAATTGACACTTTTTAGATTTCTACTTTAAGGGACGGAAAGATATTTACAGAAATTTCTTTCCGTCCCTTATTTTATGGGCTTTTCAATCATGCGGATCGGGAGTAAAATAGTTATTATTTTTTTTAACTCATTGTATATGGATAATAGATATTTTATTAATTTTGCACATGGATTTATATCATAAAGAAGAGGATGCCATGACTCCCCTACTCAGATATGATAAAGATAGATTATAAATCCTTTAAAAACACGATTAAACATCTAACTTATATGAAACACGCCAATAAACTTACTATCATACTGATGGTTATAAGTCAGTTGATGTTTATAAATTGTAAGAAGCATGAAGGGAATGTTAGCGATTTTAATAAAGTGATATATTCTCCCGAATATGCTGATGGATTTGAAATACTCGGAGCCGAGGGTAGGGAGAGTATTCTGATTCGATCCAAACGTCCATGGCAGGGTGCTCCCGACGGCACTGTCCGGGATTTTATAATTCTTCGTGGAAATGAGAGTTTGCCGGAAGGATTTATAGGTGAAGTAATTGAAAATAATGCTGAAAGGATTGTCTGTATGTCGTCAGGACACATCGCTATGCTCTCAGCCATCGGAGCGACGGAATGTGTAGTTGGAGGATCAAATCTGAACTACGTAACTTCGCCGGAGATTCAATCTCGTCGAGAAAATCTTAAGGAAGTAGGCCACGAGGGCGCAATGGACTATGAATCCTTGATTGCCGCTCGTCCGGATCTCGTGCTTCTGTATGGCGTAAATTCCTCCAATCCGATGGAAGGGAAATTGAAGGAACTCGGTATCCCGTACATCTATATCGGCGATTATCTCGAAGAGAATCCTCTCGGAAAGGCTGAATGGATGGTGGCTATCGGAGAATGTATAGGAAAGCGCAAGGATGCTATTGAAAACTTCCGGCCAATCAAGGATAATTACAATAAGATGAAATGTTTGGCTGAGAGTATATGTGCCGGAAAACAACATCCGAAAATAATGCTCAATATTCCTTACGGCGATGCCTGGTTTATGCCTCCGGTAGGAAGTTATATGGCAAATCTTATCAAGGATGCGGGGGGTGACTATCTTTACAGCAAAAACACATCGTCCGAATCTGAATCCATTTCAAAAGAGGAGGCACGAATGTTGCTTTCCAGGGCGGATTTTTGGATTAACTTAGGCCCGGGGATATCCAATCTGGATCAGTTGCGACGCACTATACCTCAGATGGCAGATATGCAAATAATGTCTGCCGGAAAGGTTTACAATAATACACTCCGCTCCACTGAGGCAGGAGGCAACGATTTCTATGAATCGGGTATTATAAATCCCGATCTTGTGCTCAGAGATCTTATTAAAATAATGTATCCCGAGAAAATATCCGAGGATTTCACTTATTATTTGCCATTACAATGACCAATCCTCAACGCAGTAAACTGCTCACATTGTTATTCCTTATCTGCTTAATACTATTTTGCTTCGATTTAGGTATCGGATCAATAAATATCCCGTTCAAGAGTGTGGTAGCGGCATTGACGGGGGGCAACTGTCCGGCAGACGAAAAGACCGTCATCATAAAAATTCGTCTGATAAAAGGGATCGTGGCAATACTCGCCGGTTCTGCATTGTCCGTGAGCGGAATGCAGATGCAGACATTATTCCGGAATCCTCTGGCAGGGCCGTACGTTTTGGGCATCTCTTCCGGGGCTTCGTTAGGTGTCGCACTGTTTATTCTTGCCACTCCCCTGTTCAGTATTCCGGATGAGATAATGCAATTTGGAATAGCAGGGGCGGCACGGGCAGGAGCGGCAATAATTCTGATTATCGTAGGAATTCTCGGTCAGCGCATCAAGGATATTATGGTGATTCTGATTCTTGGAATGATGTTTTCCAGCGGAATCGGTGCCATAGTTCAGATTTTGCAATATTTGAGTCGCGAAGATTCATTAAAATCCTTTGTGGTCTGGACAATGGGATCTCTCGGTGAGACAACGTTCTCTCAACTATGGATTCTCATGCCTGCTGTGATCTCGGGATTCATCATTGCCGTATTTGCCATCAAACCTCTTAATCTTCTGCTTTTCGGCGAAGAGTATGCCCGCACTATGGGACTCAACGTAAGAAAATCAAGAAATTATCTTTTCATTTCCACCACATTACTCGCAGGAAGTGTCACTGCATTCTGTGGTCCGATAGGATTTATCGGGCTTGCTATTCCCCATATCGTAAAAATGACACTTAAAAGTGCTGACCACAAAATTCTATTACCTGCCAACATAATCTATGGTGCCGGAATCATGTTGGTGTGCGACATTATTTCCAAGATTTTCCTACTTCCAATAAATGCCATCACTGCCTTAATCGGAATTCCCATTGTTATTTTTGTGGTAATCAATAATTACCGTCGGTAAATATTTCATCACATTAAGACTGCGTCAATATAAAAGTTAAGTAATATCAAGATAATAAATTGCTATGATTAGGTTAGAGAATTTCTCGATTGGGTATGGAAGGAAGGAACTTATCCAGCCGCAAAGTCTGAATATTCCGTCCGGACAACTTACTGCACTCATAGGACGCAATGGTACCGGCAAATCGACCATGCTTCGCGCACTTGCCGGACTTAATAATGCCTATTCGGGGGATATTTATCTTAATGAAAAGATAGAAAGTAAATCCATGACCTCGATCGAGCGTGCCCGCACAATTGCATTTGTTAATACTCAGCGCACGAGAATATCAAATATGACGTGCATGGAATTGGTAGGCATGGGACGCGCCCCATATACTGATTGGATTGGGAATCTCTCTGCACGTGATAATCAGATTGTAATTGAGAGTCTTGATAAAATCGGAATGAGTGACTATGCTTCGCGCACAATCGACACACTAAGTGATGGTGAATGTCAGAGAGTGATGATTGCGCGCGCATTGGCTCAAGATACTCCTATTATTATTCTTGACGAACCGACATCTTTTCTTGACCTCCCCTCACGTTATTCTTTAGTGGATTTACTGCATCGACTGGCAAAGGAATCCGGAAAATGTATTTTATTTTCAACTCATGAACTTGACATTGCCTTGAGAAAAACTGATAATATACTCTTATTGTCTGATCATAAGTTATCTATATTACCCTCCGGTATATCCGATACCGCAAAATTGGTGGAAAAGTGTTTCGGTTTGAACTATTTATAGTTTCACTGTGTTTAACATTCATTAAGTATTCAGTTTAGCGTTTAATGCTACCGGAATACTTTAATACCGAATTTAATTCTATATTTATAAAAAACTTTAAAACACAGGTTTATGAAAAACTTGATACTGTCAATAGCACT
>CAMWSV010000188.1 GCA_947177015.1 uncultured Porphyromonadaceae bacterium | reverse complement strand
TTTATATAATGAATTTAATAAATCGTAAGACGGATTTATGAAGAGGGCGTCTCATTTTAAGATAATCGGGTTGCGGCCGGTGGGGGTGGCGACGGATGATTTGGAGTTGTCGGGTAAGGTGCAGTCGATTCATAAGGCTTTGTGGCCGGGGGGTGAGTGGCTGTATGTGTATAAGGGGTATGAGGTGGCGGAGGATATGACGTGGATCTCTTTGGCTTCTTACGAGCAGAAGAGGGATTTCTCTATCTTTGACACTGAGCGGTTGAAGATCAGTGTGGGGGCCGTGGTTGGGAAGAATGGGACGGGTAAGAGTTCTTTTGTGGAGTTGCTGATCCGCGCCATCAATAATCTGACGGCGGCGTTGCTGGGGGAGCGATTCAATTTTGCGAGGGCTGAGCATCTGCATTATATCGATAATCTGTATGTGGATCTGCTGGTGCAGATTGAGAATAAGTTTATCATCATCTCCATACGTGGCAGGGATTTGAGGATTCTGCCTTTCAGGATCTCTGCTGATGACAGGTTGAGGTTTTGTCTGGACAGGAATAGGGTGGAGGTAGTATTGGATGCGGGGGTGAAGAGCAATTCTTCATTTAATGTTTTGAAGGGGCATCCTAAGGGGCGCACGATTCTGCGGGGATTGTTTTATTCGTTGGTGTTCAATTATTCACTTTATGGTTTTAATTATAGGGATTTCAGTAGTGAGGAGACACCGGCTGAGAGGTTGAAACGTCTTAAGATCAATGCAAGGAATGGTGTGGATGATGAGCAGACGAGTTGGCTCGGGGGTATTTTCCATAAGAATGACGGATATCAGACTCCGATCGTGCTCCATCCGATGCGTCATGACGGGCAGTTGAATGCGGTGAAGGAGAACAGTCTGGCTAAGGAGAGAATGTTGGCGATGCTTTTCTATAAGGATGCGGACGGCAATTATCCTTGCCGGGTTATCAATGATAAGTTGAAAATTATCGGCATCAGGACCTCTTTGTCGTCAAATAAGTATTCAAAGGAGAATATGCTTGATACTCTGGAGATAAAGAGGACTCAGAATGTGGGGCAGAATTTTGATGAGATCTATAATGTGATTCTCTATTTCTGGAGTGAGAATTTCGATATAAGTAATGGTGCGGGGAGGGCTTATTATAAGGAGGCGTGTGATTATCTGGTATATAAGACTCTGAAGATAGTACATACTTATAAGAAGTATAGTTCGATCTTCAGGTATCTGAGTAAGAGTGATTCGGATAAGAGGGAGTTGCTGAGGCGGCTGAGTCCTATTCTTTCGGATTATACCCATATCACGAAGAAATTGCGCCAGACGGTGAATTATCTGGTAGATCCTTGCTTCAATCCTGATAGTGATGTAGTGGGATTGGATGCTTTCGGGAGTATCGGGAGGAAGCGTAATAAGGATCGGGTCAGTGAGTTTTTGTCGGATGATCCGATATTCCATCTTCCGCCCCCTATTTTCACGACTGATCTGATCATGGTGGATATGAAGCATGAGGTGGAGGGTGATGAGGAGCCTTTTCGGCAGATACCTTTTTCGGGATTAAGTTCGGGCGAGCGCCAGGTGGCGTATACGATAAGCAATATTCTGTATCATCTTACGAATATCGATTCGGAGTGGGATGATAAATGCAGCAGGAGCGGGAAGTTGGCGGTGATCAAATATAAGTATGTAAATATTATTCTGGATGAGATTGAACTTTATTTCCATCCGGAGATGCAGCGTAAGTTTCTTTTCCTGTTGATGCAGTCAATCAGATGTGTGAATTTCCGGCATATCAAGGGGATGAATCTTCTTTTCGTGACTCATTCGCCGTTTGTGCTTTCGGATATTCCGTCGGATAATGTATTGGCTCTGGGGAGGAGTGAGGAGAATACGGAGCCTATCAGGACTTTCGGTGCGAATATAATGGAGATGCTGTGCGATACTTTCTTTATGGATTCTTCGCTCGGGGAGTCTGTAAGGCAGCAGATAGGCAGGCTGGTATATTATCATGTAGAGATTGCAAGGAATAATAATTCAAGTAGGGAAATTGAGAAGAATTTCTGGAGGGATTCTTCAAAATTGGATTATATATGTAGGAATCTTTCGGATGAGTTGTGGCGGAGGAGTTGCCTGCGAATGTATATGGAGATTAAGGATAAAATTAAATCGCGCGCACGCGGGGTGAAGTAAGAATCAAGTGTATGTATCAGTTTTTTTCATCGTTGCCGGAGGCTGAAATTAATAGAAGATATTTAAATACGTTCAGGACTGCCTCATTCAATAAAAAGTTTGAGGCGGCGATGGGCACGATTCCGGAATTGGCAGGATTGTTGCCTGAGGATGTAAAAGGTGAGGATATATTGATTTATAATTTCAATAAACTGACAAGCCTATATTATTCGTATATTGAAAAATTAAGTACTCTCACAGATGAGAGAAGGAGTGAGATAAATGAGAGGCTTTCGGGTGTGTTTAATTATTCGAGTTATAGACCGAAAATAAGGGGGTTTCTTTGCAATCCGGATAATGGCTTTGAAATTCATAATTGTGTGTATTGTGATATCCACCATTTTCATACATATAAAAAAAATGGTAAATTATGTATTGATTTTCATGCGGATCATGTGCTTGATGAGGGGAAATGTCCGTTGGTAGGGCTTTCGATACATAATTTTGTGCCTTCGTGCGCTATATGCAATGAGGGGGGGAATAAGGGGACGAAGACGCTGGGGCGGAGTAAACGTGAGACTTTGAAAATCAGTCCGAAGTCAAGGCAGAATAGATTTGAGAGTGATGTGGATTTTTTTTTCACGCCTTCGTGTGAGGATATAAAGGATCTGCGGATGTTCAGAGGTAATGAGGGGTGGGAGATTGATTTCAATTATAGTGTGGCGGAGTATGGGCGTACGATAGAACTGTTTTCGTTAAGGGAGAGATATAATGCTGAGAAGGGCAGGATGGGGGAGTTTATCTTCAGGCGCAGGAATAATCCTGATACGAAGATAAGGAATGATGCGCAGGCTCTTAAGGTGCTCTTTGAGAAGAGGGTGGAGGAATTGTTTGAGTTTGAACGTAATAAAATGGATCATGCTCCGATGGAGAAGTGCCGGAGGGAGTTGATAAAGCAGGTTTATGGCAGTCTGCCGGGCGGGGTGCCTGACTGAGGATGCATCGAAGGAGTTTTCAATTTTAATTTGAATGAAAGCAAGAGAGATAGGTAAGTTTTTTCTCATATATTGACTGTGAGCGACATTTCCTAGATGATTTGTGGCTATTTTTTCGTATCTTTGCACCCAAAAAGAGCGATGACTTCTAAAAATAAATCATATTTCAAGACATTCGGTCTATTTCTCGTTTTAGCCGCATGTGGTGGTGCTATTGTTTCTCTTGTCAATAGTTACCTTCGTTCAAATGATCTCGTTTCTAATACCACAACATATATCCTTTGGTTTTGCTTAACTGTGTATTTTTTCTTTATCTGTCGTTGGCTATTCCGTAGATTAAACGCTATTGATAAAAATTGACGTTCATCTTTGTAGACTCTCCCTATCGGAAATATCAGGCCGAAATCTTGTCAGGTGGAATGTTAGACCGGATTTCATGATTATTTGATTTGATTCATTTCGAAAGTGATATCAGATCTATCCAATATGGGCCAAATTACTGAGTCTGCAAGCCAATGGAAAATCAACGAATGCCTTAATTACAATTCGGAGACCTCAACATCACTCCAAGAGTCGAAGAACGACTCCAAGAACCGGACTACACTGTTCAGGAACTTCAAGAGGCTATCGCCGACCACAAGAGCCCCTGC
>CAMWSV010000187.1 GCA_947177015.1 uncultured Porphyromonadaceae bacterium | reverse complement strand
ATGTTTAAGAGTCCTGCCGGTGGCGATGCCGGCAGGATTTTTTTGTGTATTCCCTAAAAATTCCGCGTCAGAGAGATTTTTTTTGGGAGATTGGGGAATTATTGTTATTTTTGCAGTCTGATGCATCAATTCGACGAAATACAATCGCACCTGGCTCCGGAGTTGACGCGGATGAACGAAATCATCCGCGAATCCCTGTTTACGCCCAATCAACTCATGAATCAGGTAGTTACAGGTTATCTTCAGACCAAAGGGAAGCAGATCCGACCGCTGTTGGTGCTTCTTTCGGCAAAATTTTTCGGAGGTGTGACTCCGGACACTCTCTATGCCGCGGCGGCATTGGAGATGCTTCATAATGCCTCGCTGATTCATGACGATGTGGTGGACGAGACGTCACTGCGTCGCGGGGCTGCCACGGTGAATGCCCTCTGGGGGAATCACCTGGCGGTGCTGGTGGGCGACTTCTTCGTGAGCAACGCTCTGGCGGCGGGAATCCGCACGGGGCATATCGACGTGATTTCCGCGCTGTCGGATTTGGGTAAGGAACTCTCGCTGGGGGAGGTGGATCAGATCTGCAACGTCCGCGAGCATCACTTCGATGAGAAAAGTTATATCGACATGATCCGCAAGAAGACGGCATCGCTATTCATGAACTGCGTGAAATTGGGCGCCGTCACCGCCGGAGCCTCCGCTGAGGAATATGCGGCGATGGTGAGATATGCCGAACTGTTGGGATTGTGTTTCCAGATACGCGATGACATCTTCGACTACTGCTCGGAGGAGGCTGCGATAGGTAAGCCCACGGGCAACGACCTGCGCGAGGGGAAAGTGACTCTGCCGCTGATATATGCCCTGCAGGCGTGCGAGGGGGCCAAGGGGGAGGAATGTCGCCGACTTTTGCGCCGCGGAAATCTTACTCCCGAGGAGATAGCGATGCTCGTGAAATTGGCTCGCGACAACGGCGGGGTGGAATATGCCTACTCGTATATGCGGCGTCTGCAGGAAGAGGCTGATGCGCTGCTTGCGGAATATCCCGAATCGGAATGGCGCGAGAGGTTTGGCAGGCTGTTTGATTTCATCATCACTCGCAGCAAATGAAAGCCTATATGAAAGAGGGGCTCATCGAAGCCGGATGCGATGAGGCGGGCCGCGGCTGTCTGTGCGGACCGGTGGCATGCGCGGCGGTGATACTCCCTCCCGATTTCGAGTGTGAAGGGCTTGATGATTCCAAGAAACTTAGTGAGAAAGAACGCGAAGAATTGCGTCCTGTAATAGAGGACGAGGCTCTGGCGTGGAGTGTGGTGATGGTGGGTCCGGAAGAGATCGACCGTCTCAATATTCTGCGTGCCTCGATAGTGGGTATGCAGCGGGCACTGGAGAGGTTGAAGTGGCAGCGTATATTCCCGTCGCCCTTTCCGAATCATCGAGAGATTACGGGCGGAATGCCTGCGGTGCCGGATCATATTCTGGTTGACGGCAATCGGTTTGCCCCCTATAAAGATATACCTTACACAGCGGTGGTGCACGGCGATGCGCAGTATGCCTCGATAGCGGCGGCGTCGATTCTTGCCAAGACTTATCGCGACGCGCTGATGCGCAGGCTGGCGCGGAAATATCCCGGCTACGGCTGGGAACGCAATATGGGCTATCCCACCCGCGAGCATAAGGAGGCGATAATACGCCTCGGCATAACTCCGCTCCATCGCCGCACGTATAAACCCTGTCAGCCTTCCCTCTTCGATATATGAGCCCGCTATCGAGATAAAAGGCTATCAAGATAATGGGATATCAGGGATGTGAATTTTCGAGAGGTGAGGATTCCGGAAAAGGGGGAAATTTAAAAATTATGGAAATATGGAAACTGAAAAACGTCTTTTTTTGCTTGATGCCTACGCTCTGATTTTCCGTGCCTACTATGCTTTGATCAAGATGCCGCGTATCACTCAGAGCGGCTTCAATACCTCCGCCATCTTCGGATTTGTGAATACGCTTGAGGAGGTGCTTCGCCGGGAGAAACCTACGCATATAGCGGTGTGTTTCGATCCGCAGGGACCTACGTTCCGTTCGGAAGCGTATGAGGATTATAAGGGTGAGCGCGAGGCTACCCCGGAAGATATCAAACTTTCCATCCCGTATATCAAGGATATAATCCGCGCCTATAATATTCCGATTCTTGAGGCTGAGGGGTTTGAGGCTGACGATGTGATAGGCACTATGGCGAAGCGGGCGGAGAAAGAGCATTTCACCACCTATATGATGACGCCGGATAAGGATTTCGGTCAGTTGGTGACCCCGGATATCCTGCAGTATAAACCGGCATATCGCGGACAGGATTTCGAACTGCGCGGCGAAAAGGAAGTGTGCCAACGTTACGGTATTTCCAATACCCTGCAGGTGATAGATTATCTGGCACTCGTGGGGGACAAAATCGATAATATCCCGGGGTGTCCGGGTGTGGGGGAAGTGACGGCAAAGAAACTTATCGGGGAGTATGGGTCGGTGGAGAATCTGATAGAAAAATCCTCCACTCTTAAAGGCGCCATAAAGAAGAAAATAGAGGAAAACAGTGAGCAGATTAAATTTTCGAAATATCTGGCTACGATACGCACTGACGTGCCGCTCGAAGCCACACCGGAAGATCTGAAGCGCAAGGAGCCGGATAGGGCGCGCCTGCGCGAACTCTTCGAGGAATTGGAATTTCGTGCGCTCTCGGAGCGTGTGATGAAGCGCATCGAAAGCGAGAGGGGCAACGTAGCCGGATCAGAGGCTCCCTCTGCCGAAGCAGGCGTGAAGGGGAGCAAGACGGCATCCCCCCGCGCGGCTATGGGTTCGCTCTTCGATTTTGATGACGCCGGAGAGCCTGAGGTTGCGGTGGCTGAGGAGGTGATGACGCCTGCGGCGAGTGAGTTGAGACTCACCGCGGTGAATGATGCCGTCCGACTCGAAAAGATGCAGATGGCACTCCTGGAGAATGAGGATAAGGAGGTGGGGGTATATGCCGTGACGGTCGGAGATAACGATATGACCTGCCGCTGGGTGGGCACGGCGTTGGCACTGCGGGATGGGAGCAGTTGGTGGGTGGATATGGACTATGCCGAGGGGCGCGCCGCTCTGCTCGATCTGTTGGCGCGCGAGGATATATGCAAGGTGACGGACTCAGCGAAACTCCTCTATGTGATGGCAGCCCGCATGCGCGACGACGACACGCCGGCACTGCGCCGCTTCTATGACACCGGGCTCGCGCATTATCTTCTGCAACCCGATATGAGACACAACACCGAACTGCTTGCCGGAAATATCCTTCACCGCACCCTTGAGGCGGTGCCGGATCTTACTCCCAAGCGGGCGCGCAAGGGGGTGTCGGCTCCGGCGGCGGATATGGATCAGGTGGCGGCGGCAGCCGCCGGTATGGCACTCGCGATCATCGACCTTAAGAACCCCCTTGAGGAGATGCTGATAGCGGAATCGCTCAAGAATCTCTACGAAGAGATTGAGGCGCCCCTCGTGGAGGTGCTCGCCGATATGGAACTCACGGGGGTATGCATTGATGTGGCGGCGCTGAATGATGCCGCCGAGGCTATCGAAAAGCGTATCTCGACACTTGAGAAAGAGATATGGGAACTTGCCGGCGAAGAATTCAACGTAGGCTCGCCTGCCAAGGTGGGTGAGATTCTCTTCGATAAACTGCAACTGAGCGAAAAGGCGAAGAAGACCAAGACCGGACAATACTCCACCTCCGAGGATATCCTTGAAGGGGTGGCACATAAGAATCCGATCGTGGGGAAGATTTTGGAATACAGGCAATTGAAGAAACTTCTCTCGACATATCTGACGGCTCTGCCGGCATCGATAAATCCGGCTACGGGGCGGGTGCATACCAATT
>CAMWSV010000186.1 GCA_947177015.1 uncultured Porphyromonadaceae bacterium | reverse complement strand
CACCCGGGCGCAAATAGGGCAAAGGGGGGCAGAAAGGGCAAAGAGGGCTTTAGTTGCGAATGTGTAATCGTGGCAGTCGCTTGCGACTGCATGCTCGCGGTTGCGGCTGATTGCCTGCAACTTTGCGGTTGCTTGCGGAAAAATAGGGAAGGGGCTGCCACCTCAGTTTCCTGAAGCGCAGCCCCTTGTTTCGACCGATTGGTCCTTTACGGTAAATCTCTTTGAGCCTGCTATAGGATTAGCACTCGCATTGTGAAAATAAATATTAAGCCGGGATTCAAGACTCTCAATATCAACGCTCCAAAGATAACGGCAATCAACGAAAGCACTTTCCTCTATCTCTTTTACGCTTGCCGGGATGCTGATTCTAGGTAGCCTCTCACATCCTTCAAATGCACTCTTGCCGATGGATACAGCCTTAGGCGTGATATTGATTTGTTTGAGTTTGGTATTGTAGAAGGCATAGTCAGGAATATGGTTATATGGACTTGGTGGCGGAGAGGCGTCGAATGGCGCGCAGTTGGTAGAAGAGCATCGCGCCCGCCACGATTGTGGAGACGCAGTCGCTTATCGGGAAGCAGGACCACACGCCGGTGAGCCCGTATTTCGGGGGGAGAATCATCAGCAACGGAATCATGAACAGGATCTGACGCGTAAGACTGAGGAAGATAGCCTTGCCCGCCTTGCCGAGACTCTGGAAGAAATTGGTGGAGACGATCTGAAAACCTACCATCCAGAAGCCGAGGGTGGTGATCGAGAGGCAGCGGATTGCCGACTTGATCTGTTCGCCGTCGGTCATGAATAGACTTGCGATCTTACCCGGCAGGAACTGACCGATGAGCGCGCCGATGGTGGTGATGCAGAGCGATGTGCCGGCGGCGAGCCAGAGGGTTCGGAATAGACGCTTGTATTTTCCGGAGCCGTAGTTATAGCCTAAGATGGGCTGCATACCCTGGCAGATACCGATGACGATGAATACGAAGATGGTGACGAAGCGGTTGAAGACCACCACGGCTGCGATGGCATTGTCGCCGCCGTATTCCAGCAGGGAGTTATTGACGATGGCGTTGATAGCCGAGCCGGCTACGTTGATGAGGAATGGCGCCATACCGATGTAGAGCACCGATCGGATCACATTCCATCGCAGGCGGAATGTGCCGCGGGCGAAGTGGAGAGTATTCTTGGTATTGAAGAAGTGGCTCATGACCCAGATAGCCGTGCAGAGCATGGCGAGGTCTGTGGCGAGCGCAGCGCCGCGGATGCCCCATTTGAAGCCGAACAGGAAGAGGGGTGCGAGAATGACGTTGAGCACGGCGCCGAATATATTGGTGAGCATCGCCTTGCCGGGATAGCCCGAGGCGCGCATCACATTATTGTAGGAGAAGGTGAGATTGATAAGCACCATTCCGGGCAATATCCAGAGAATAAACTCTTTAGCATAGGGGAGGGAGGCTTCGGAGGCGCCAAACATCTTGAGAATGGGCTCGACGAAGATGCCGAATACCGAAATATACATCAATCCGATTATGATGGTGAGTTGGACACTATTGCCGAGTATTATCTCAGCCATGCGGTGGTCTTTCTGTCCGAGTACGATTGATATGCGGGTTGCGGCACCCGCCCCGATGAGCATACCGAGGGCGGTGGCGAGAGTCATGACGGGGAAAGTGACGGCGATACCTGCCACGACGTTGGGGTCGGGGATGGCATGGGCAATCACTATGGAGTCGATGATATTATAGAGCGCCGAGACTACGGTGCCTATCACCGCGGGGAGACTGTATTTGATGAGGAGTCGCCATATCGGGGCGGTGGCAAGTTCTTTAAGGCGGTCGTCTTGCGGGGTGGATATTGCGGGCATAGCGGGGATATTTATTTATGGAAATTCTCTTCGGCGCGCGCCCAGTCGGCTGGGGTGTCGAGGTCGAGGCTTCTGTCGGCGGGCATCGCTACGGGGAGGATGTTGGGGAGTCGGGAGATTTCTTCCTTGCGGAGTGCCCGGGGATTGATTACGTAGACGGCACCGTTGAATTCCCATACTTTCGGGGCGTCCTGTCGGCGGGTGTATTTGCCATCGCCCTTAGAGATGTGCAGAAATCCGTCGGCATCGGTCTCGAAAGCGGAATAGTAGGGGTTGGTGCGTGCTTCACATACGCTGACAGCCATGCCGGGCATCTCGGAGGAGGAAGTGGCGTTCGCCACCGCTTTCTCGTAAGTCTCCACGGCATTGCGTATGTCGGTGCCGGTGCGGAGCGGAGATGTGGGTTGGAGGAGCACCACGGCATCGTAGTCTCTCCCCCGGCGCTTCATCTCATCGAGGGCGTGGAGGATTACGCTGCGCGAAGAACTGGTGTCGGTGGCGAGTTCGGCGGGTCGGATGAAAGGTACCGAGGCTCCCCCCTGCCGGCTTATGGCGGCGATCTCCTCGCCATCAGTGGATACAATGATGTCGGCTGCGTCGGCACCGGCATCGAGAGCCTGCCGGATGGTGTGCCATATTAGTGGAACGCCTCCGAGGGGCTTTATGTTTTTGCCGGGAATACCTTTGCTGCCGGCGCGCGCCGGGATGAGATACATATATTTCATGCTATAAGTTTATGAGTTGAGGAGTTTATGAGTTTAAGAGTTGAGGAGTTGAGGAAATTAGGAAAAGAATCTTTTTTGCGGGAATGGAGAGAATGGGGTGGAGAGGATTGCCGATGCCATGAGGTCGACGGTGCCTCCGGGGCGGTAGTAGGGGTTGTGGGCTGTGGCGGCGATACGTCGGAATTCCGTCGAGAGGAGTCGCTGCACGCCGCTGCGGATAGAATCGTAGTCGGCGGCGGCGTGGATAACGGCATCGCCGTGTTCGCGCCCTTTCTGCCGCTCACCGATGTTGAGACTTCCCACTCCGAGCGAGGGGGTCTCTACGAGTGCGCTCGATGAGTTGCCGACTACTCCTCGGCTGAGAGCGGCAGCCGACAGGTAGCGCCGTTTGCCTAATGAGGGTACTACCTTGACGCGTCCGGGCATACGGCGTTGCCAGGCATGGAGGGATTCGATGAGCGGGGTGGGGTCGATATCGGAGTTGGGGTATGTAGCGATGAAGCGCACGGAGTCGGGGAGAGAGGAGAGGGCGCGTATCATATCCTCCTGCACGTCGAGGGGGTGGCGTCCCGATTCGAGGGTGGCGGCGTGGAGGGTGACGATGAGGAAATCTTCGCCGGGGTCCCAGCCGCTGAGAGAGTCGCGGAGTTCGTTGCGGTCCATGCGCGGGATGCGCAAGGCGTTTTCTACGCCGAGGGCTCCGGCTGTGATCACGGTAGCCGGGTTTTCGCCCATACGGATTATTCTTTCGGCGCTGAGGGGTGTTTCGGGGAAGTGGAGGGTTGCCATCTTAGTTATGGCGTGGCGCACGGAGTCGTCGAAGGCTCCTTCGGAGATGGTGCCTCCGGCGATGTGAACGATGGGGATGCCGGCGAGGAGAGCGGCGGAAGCCACGCCGAGCATCTCGCAGCGGTCGCCGAGGATGATGAGGGCATCAGGTTGCAATCCGGCGAGGGCATCGGCGGCACCGGCGGCTGCCTGCGCCATGATCTGTGGCGGGGTGCCGGCGGCGGGGAATGTTGCGGCGGGGGTGAATCCGTCGGCGATGATTTCGGAGAGGGTATCGCCCATTCCGGGCATCAGGTGCTGATGAGTAGCCATGATGAGGATCTCCGCACCGCGCTTGCGCAGTTCGGAGGCGAGGGGCTGGAGGAGACCCCAGTCGGCTCTGGTTCCGGTTGCTATGGCTATTTTCATTTTTTCTTGGAATTTGAGAGGGGTGATTTGGAATCCGAACTAAAGTTAAGACACCTAACCGGGAGGGAGGGGCGGCGGCGCGGGAGCGGGGCTAATCTTTGGAG
>CAMWSV010000185.1 GCA_947177015.1 uncultured Porphyromonadaceae bacterium | reverse complement strand
ATCATGATTTATGGCGACTACGATGTAGATGGCACTACAGCAGTGGCGCTTGTATATAAATATCTTCAGAATTACTATAGTAATATTGAGTATTATATTCCTACACGCAACGAGGAGGGTTACGGTATTTCCAGAAAAAGTATAGATTATGCGGCTGAAAATGATGTTAAACTGGTAATTGTTCTTGACTGTGGTATCAAGGCGTGTGAGGAGATTGCCTACGCTAAGGAGAAGGGCATAGATTTCATTATCTGTGATCATCACGTGCCCGATGAGGTGCTTCCAGATGCCGTGGCTATTCTCAATCCCAAAATGCCGGAATCAACCTATCCGTGTCCTCATCTTTCGGGATGTGGTGTGGGTTTTAAGTTCATGCAGGCATTCGCACAGAGCAACGGCCTATCAAACCATAACGAACTTGAATCACTGCTTGATCTCTGTGCAGTAAGTATTGCCGCCGACATTGTGCCGATTGTGGATGAAAACAGAATAATGGCATATCATGGTCTGCGCCGACTAAATTCTAATCCCAATCTCGGACTGCGAAGTATTATCCGAATATGCAAACTTACCAATAAAGATATTACTATCTCAGATGTAATATTTAAGATCGGTCCGCGCATCAACGCATCGGGAAGAATGCAGAGTGGCATGGAAGCCGTAGACCTGCTTGTAAGCAGAGATCTGCACGATGCCTACGAAAAAGGTAAGGATATCGATCAATATAACAAAGATCGCAAGGAACTCGACAAACGTGTCACTGAAGAAGCCAATCTCCTGATAGAAAAGAACGTGGATATAGTTCAGGATAAACGCTCCATCGTGATTTACAATAAAGATTGGCATAAGGGTATCATAGGAATCGTAGCATCTCGGCTTACCGAACTTTACTACAAACCCGCTGTCGTATTGACTCTTGCCAATGGATTGGCATCCGGAAGTTCGCGTTCCGTGCAGGGTTTCGATATTTACTCCGCTGTAAATTCCACCCGCGATCTGCTTGAAAATTTCGGAGGACACACCTATGCAGTGGGCTTGACACTGAAGGAGGAAAATATTCCCGAATTCCGACGCAGATTTGAAGAGTATGTCGCTTCTCATATTCAGCCTAATCAACTTTCTCCACAACTTGATATAGATGCAACCATAGAATTTGCCGACATCAATTCAGATTTGGTAAACTCTTTGCGAAAACTGAATCCTTACGGACCGGGCAATCAGAAACCGGTGTTCTGCACGCGTAACGTTTTCGATTTCGGCACATCAAAACTCGTGGGTAAGAACCTTGAGCACATTAAACTCGAACTTGAAGATAATTCCACTTCACGTGTATTGAACGCTATCGCGTTTAACATGGCACCTTACTTTGAACATATCCATGCTCACAAGCCCATCGATATCTGCTACACAATCGAGCATGCCAAGCATAACAGCAACGGTGAATCCATACAGTTGATGATCCGTGACATCAGGCTTTCAAAGCAGTAAGTTGCCTCAATATACAGAATATATTTTTAAAGTTCTCGTTCTACTATAAAGATTGCGGAGACATAGATATTGGAAAATATTTATTACCTTCTTAAACGTCATTGGGGTTATGACACATTCCGTCCGCTTCAGGCCGAACTTATAAATTCGGTTTTAGAAGGGAGGGACACTTTGGGACTTATGCCTACTGGCGGAGGAAAATCCATAGTTTTCCAAGTTGCGGGGCTTGCATTAGGTCAGTTGACTATCGTAATTTCTCCCCTCGTATCCCTGATGAAAGACCAGGTAGACAACCTTAAGGCTCATCATATTCAAGCAGTTTATTTTCATTCCGGAATGACACCGGCTGAACACCGGCTGGCTTGGGAAAAAATCGTCAATAATAGAGCAAGATTCATCTATTGTGCTCCGGAGAGACTGGCAAACCAAAGATTTATCGGCGAACTACGCATGTTGCATCCTACCCTTCTGGTAGTGGATGAAGCACATTGTATTTCACAATGGGGCTATGACTTTCGGCCCTCATTCATGAACATCAGGAATCTCAGAAAAATTCTCCCTGATATTCCTATTCTTGCACTCACTGCTACCGCCACCCCGGAAGTAGCGGAAGATATTCGCCGCCAACTTGATTTCAGGAAAGGTAACAGAACTTTCCAAATGAGTTTTACCCGTCCCAATATCAGTTACCTGGTTGATAAAGCCGATATAAAGATAGCAGAGTGTGGTAGACTGCTGATGCGCAGCGATGGCTCATCAATCGTGTACGTCCGCAGCCGGAAGCGGACTCAGGAGATCTCGGAATACCTGAATATAATAGGTATTTCATCTACATTCTATCATGCCGGACTCGATAATGAAATAAAGACTCTGCGACAAAATGAATGGAAATCCGGAAAGATAAGAGTAATGGTTGCCACCAACGCGTTCGGAATGGGTATTGACAAACCAGATGTGCGTATCGTAATACACTATGATATGCCCCCCTCGCTGGAAGAATATTACCAAGAAGCAGGCAGAGCCGGACGCGATGGTAAATCCGCATACGCTATACTTCTATACAATCCTGCCGATAAAGGTAAATTGAGGAGAGATCTTACAAGGGAGTTTCCCTCGCGCAAGGATATTCTTAGAATTTATGATAGAGTATCTAATTTCCTGAATATATCCATAGGTGAGGGATACGATAAGGTCTACCCTTTTGATCTGGATTTATTCCTCACTACTTTTCATGAGGCATCCAATATAGTTCTCCCTGCCCTGAGGATTCTTGGAAGAGCGGGATATTTGGAATATATTGATGAACGCACCAATGTATCCAGAGTAAAAATCTGTATTGACCGCAACGAACTCTATCATGTAAAAGGTATTTCACCTCTGGCAGATCAGGTAATCCAAAAAATTTTACGACTCTACACCGGCTTATTTACCGAATACGTGAATATCGATGAACTGAAGATCAGTCGAGAATTACAGGCCGATACTGAGGAGGTGTATAAATGTCTTCTTGAACTCGCTAAGATGAAGGTGATATCCTACATTCCCAAGAAACGCACACCCTTCATATACATACCTACTTCGCGGGAAGATCTCAGATATGTTGTAATTCCGCGAAGTATATATGAAGAGAGGCGTAAGAAACTTGAGCATCGTATAGAATCCATGATTGAATATGCCGATGTCTCCGGATCGTGCCGAGTTAAGAGAATGTTGAAATATTTCGGTGAGCCACATCCGGCAGATTGTCTGCAGTGTGATGTGTGTCGTCAGCGACATTCATCCCTCAAAAAGGATGGCAGAAGTATTTATCAAGTAAATAAAGAGGTTGTGGATTTTCTGCGCTCTTATCCGGAAGGAATACAGATTGACATGTTCAATAGTTATTTCAATTCGTCCTTGGGCATGGCGCAGGAAGTACTCAGAATCCTTGAAGATCGCGGTTATCTGGAGATTATATGCGAAAGCGTCAATACTCCACATCACAAGAATTATTCTATACGTCTCAGACCGGATCTCACCAAAATGTAAATACCCACACGATGATTAGGTGGAATACCCGATAAGTTGAGTCTGGATGATAGGTATATTCTCAACGCGAACTATGACTTTACTACAGATTTACAATTTATTGGAGTAATGGATCTTAAAAAATAAAAAATATTACCTAAAAATTGATAACTTCATCCAATATGCCCAATAATTCCTATTGAAGTAGCGGTTCACATGTATATTGATTTTTATTGGTTGCTGAAAATTTGCAAGAAAAAATAAAGATATGACATCCGTATGGTGCCATAACGTTTTATTTAGATTATGTTTTCCAAAAACATACCAAAACAATGCAGTTTACATACGTAGTTGGCAGATTTTTTCAAGATCTTTAAGTTTCAACCACCCCCTCAAAAATATGTCGGCTTAATAAGTAATGCTGATAATATTATAC
>CAMWSV010000184.1 GCA_947177015.1 uncultured Porphyromonadaceae bacterium | reverse complement strand
CCGAGATCTACACCCTTTTGTTGGTCGGCAGGGTCAGTTGTGTATATGAGACAGCTTTTTTATAGGGCTCCGGCAGAAGCCGGAGTGAGCGCCCGGGTTCATAAATTCTCAAACTAACCCATGGATCTAAAACTGCAGACTGCCCGAACCCTCAAATGGAATGCCATCGACCGCATAGCCACTCAAATACTCTATGCCGTCGTAGGAGTCGTGCTCGCAAATATACTATCCCCCGAAGAATTCGGCCTCGTAGGAGTCCTCCTGATTTTCCAAGCCTTCGCCACAATCTTAGTTGACTCCGGATTCGGCGCCGCTCTGCTCCGCGAAAAAGAACCCACACAAAAAGACTATTCCACCGTCTTCTGGTTCAACCTTCTCATCAGCCTCATAATTTATGGCGTGCTCTACGCCGCCGCCCCCCTAATCTCCGAAATCTTCCAAGGCAAGAAAGTCCTCATACCCATGTCGAAAGTAATGTTCCTAACATTCGTAATCAACGGAGCAGCCATCGTACAAGTCAACCGTCTGATGAAACGCATGGAAGTGAAAATGATCGCCATCGCCAACTCCGCCGGATTGACCCTCAGCGGCATCGTAGCGATATGGCTCGCACTCCGCGGAGCAGGTGCCTGGGCACTCGTATGGCAGAACATCATCCTCGCATCCGTCAAGACCGCCATCCTATGGATCACCGGCCACTGGCGACCCTCAATCTGCTTCAGCCGACAATCACTCCGAAAAATACGCAACGTCGGACTCAGCATCTTCTCCTCATCCCTACTCAACACAATATCCCTGAATATCTACAACTTCGTGATCGGCGCATTCTACAACATCTCTTCACTGGGCGTCTACACCCAGGCCGACAAATGGTCCAAAATGGGCTCCGCCTCAATGTCGCAGATTCTCACATCATCTTTCGTGCCGCTCCTATCCAAAGTGCAGGATTCACCACAGACTTTTCACCGCTACGTAGAAAAGACAGCCCGCTTCACATCCTTCATCCTCCTCCCCGCCATGGCTCTCCTTGCAGTGATGGCAGCCCCAATATTCCACCTCCTATTCGGCACCAAATGGGATGCCGCCATCCCCCTCTTCAGCATCCTCTCCGTAAGAGGCATATTCATAGTACTCATTTCACTCTATAGCAACTATCTCCTCGCACTCGGCAAAGCCGGAAATCTCTTCCTCTCCGAAGCAATCAAAGACGGACTCATTTTCATAGCAATCCTCGCCACCATCTTCCTGCGCGATATAACATGGCTCATCATCGGGCAGTTAGCGGCATCCGTCGCCACATGGGGCATACTGCTCCCCGTCACTGCCCGCCCGATGAATCTGTCACCCGCCGCCCTGCTCCGCCCCATGATACCATTCGCCACAGCCACCCTCGCCGCAACTGCAGCCGCGGCAGGCATACTCCTCGCCACTCCCAATATCCTCCCCCTCGATCCGCTGGCGCCGGACCTCACTCAACGCATCGTGGCAAACGCCCTCATCCTCACCCTCCAGACCCTTGCCGGCGGAGGCCTCTACCTCCTCATTCTCAGAGTATCAGGAGTAAAAGAACTCCCCGAAGCCAAAGAATACCTGCTCGGCAGATTCCGCACCAAATGTTAAAAAAACAAGGGATAGTATTAAATTTTTTCACTTTCACAGCGATTATTACAAGAATTTTTATTAACTTCGCATCGTAATATTTTCAAAGAAGCCGCAGCGATGATACAAAAGATTACGCATATCCACGTATGTTAATCCTTTGGGTAGATTGTCGCCGACGGTCTTTTTTTTTTCACCATTAAGATAAGTTTCTATGGGAGGTATTATGGGCGTCGCTGCCCGCTCCGGTTGTTCAATCGACCTTTTTTACGGTGTGGACTATAACTCACACCTCGGCACTCGCAGAGCCGGTATGGCTACATTCGACCATCATAACAACTGCTTCTGCCGATCTATCCACACTCTGGAACAGACCTATTTCCGTACAAAATTCGAAAAAGAACTCCCCAAGTTCAAAGGCGATCTGGGAATAGGTGTGATTTCCGACACAGACCCGCAACCAATCGTGATCAATTCCCACCTCGGTAAATTCGCCATCGTCACCGTCGCGCACATCGAAAACATCGACGAACTCGAACGCGAACTCATCGAAAACGGAGTACACTTCGGCGAACTCAGTTCAGGCAAAACCAACCAGACCGAACTCGTAGCACTCCTCATCAATCAGGGACGCACATTCCGCGAAGGCATCAATCTCCTCTTTGACCGCATCAAGGGTTCCTGCACACTGCTCATCCTGACAGAAAAAGAAGTAATCGGCGCCCGCGACCGACTCGGCAGAACACCACTCATCTTAGGCCACAAAGACGGCGCATACTGCCTCGTGTCAGAGACAACCGCATTCGCCAACCTCGGCTACCAACACGTACGCGACCTCGGACCCGGCGAAATCGTGGCAATCACACCCGAATCCGCACTCACCATCGCCACCCCAGGCGACAAAATGCAGGTATGCTCATTCCTATGGGTCTACTACGGATTCCCAACCTCCACCTACGAAGGCCGCAACGTCGAAGAATCACGCTTCGCATCAGGCTACGAAATGGGCAAGACCGACAACACAGAAGTAGACTGCGCATGCGGCATTCCCGACTCAGGAGTAGGCATGGCACTCGGATATGCAGCCGGACACGGAATCCCCTACCACCGCTGCATCTCCAAATACACACCCACATGGCCACGTAGTTTCACACCATCAGAGCAATCACTGCGCAGCCTCGTCGCAAAAATGAAACTCGTCCCCAACAAAGCAATGCTCACAGGCAAACGAGCCCTCTTCTGCGACGACTCAATAGTACGAGGCACACAACTCAACGACAACGTCTCCGAACTCTACGCCAACGGAGCCAAAGAAGTTCACATGCGCATAGCATGCCCGCCTCTCATCTACGGATGCCGCTACATCGGATTCACATCATCCAAAAGCGACATGGAACTCATCACCCGACGCATTATCGAGCAACTCGAAGGAGACCCCAACAAGAACCTCGATAAATACGCCACCACAGGCTCCCCGGAATACGAACGCCTCGTAGAAGAGATCCGGAAACGCTTCGACCTCACATCCCTCAAATTCAACCCCATCGAAACCCTCGTAGCATCGATCGGACTCCCTAAAGAAAAGATCTGCACCCACTGCTTCGACGGCTCAAGTTACTTCGGCAACACAATCGACTAAACACCACCCTCACCCCAATAAATGGCTCATACTCCCCCCCGGAATATGAGCCATTAAAATTTCGTCCACTCCCTCCGCGCCAGCCCTCACTCCCTGCCTGGTCATGTGCCTGAACTTCAGTTCAGGATCCAAAAAAAATCACTTCAGAATCCCAAAAAATCACCAACCCAACTCCCCATAAAATTGTTAAATCAATAAACAAACACAACAATAAAAACCACCCAAATGAAAAATATCGGAGACAAAATCAACGACCTCCTCGGCCTCGACGCTGACGGCAACGAAATCAGACTCAGCAACTACCCCGGCAAAAAAATCGCCCTCTACTTCTACCCCAAAGACAACACCCCCGGCTGTACAGCCCAGGCATGCGACCTCCGCGACAACTACAAAGCACTTCTCGACGCCGGCTACCAAGTAATCGGAGTCAGCATCGACAGCGCCGCCTCACACAAAAAATTCATCGAAAAACACTCACTCCCCTTCCCCCTCATCACCGATCCTGACCACAAAATGGTAGAAGAATGGGGAGTCTGGGACAAAAAGAAACTTGCCGGCAGAGAATATATGGGCACACTCCGCACCACCTTCATCATTTCCCCCGAAGCCACCATCGAACGCATCATCCCGCCCAAACAGATCAAAACCAAAATCCACGCCTCCCTTATCCTCAAACCCTAATCTCCTCTCCCGCG
>CAMWSV010000183.1 GCA_947177015.1 uncultured Porphyromonadaceae bacterium | reverse complement strand
TTATTGGATAGATTGTAACTTCGGGCTTGCGCCCTCAGCACAGATGCAAGCCATGGATGGCTTGCAGGGGGATTGCAGGGTATTGGAGGGGGGAAAGTTACGGAGAAATCGAATTCGCCGTGGGGGTGGATTCGATTTCTCCGATATCTATCATGAAGAAACAAATTAATATCAGGATATGAGTTGTTTCGATCAGAGGGTTTTCTTGACTTCGACTTCTTCGAAGGCTTCGATGATGTCGCCTTCGCGGATGTCGTTGTAGCCCTGTACGGAGAGACCGCAGTCGTAGCCGCTGACTACCTCCTTGACGTCGTCTTTGAAGCGCTTGAGCGATCCGAGTTCGCCGGTGTAGATCACGATGCCGTCGCGAACGACGCGCACTTTCGACTGGCGTTTGATCTTGCCGTCGCGTACAATAGCGCCGGCGATTGTGCCCACTTTGGATATGTGGTATGTCTGGAGCACTTCGGCGTTACCGGTGATTTCCTCTTTGATTTCGGGCGAGAGAAGGCCTTCCATAGCGTCCTTAACCTCTTCGATGGCTTTATAGATCACCGAGTATAGACGGATCTCGACGCCTTCCTTATCAGCCTCTCTGCGTGCGGCTGCCGAGGGACGCACCTGGAAGCCGATGATGATGGCATCCGATGCGGCGGCGAGGGTGACGTCGCTCTCTGATATGGCGCCTACGCCCTTATGCAGCACATTGACCTGGATTTCGGGTGTGGAGAGTTTGATGAGTGAGTCCGAGAGGGCTTCGATCGAACCGTCCACGTCTCCCTTGACCACGAGGTTGAGTTCGTGGAAGTCGTTGAGGGCGCGGCGTCTGCCGAGTTCTTCGAGTCCGGGGCGCTTCTTGGTGCGGAGCGAGAGTTCGCGTTGCAACTGTTCGCGTTTGCCGGCGATTTCGCGGGCTTCCTGTTCGGTTTCGAGCACGTTGAAGGTATCGCCTGCGGTGGGAGCGCCGTTCAAGCCGAGGATGAGGACCGGCACCGCCGGACCCGCCTCCTTGATGCGCTGGTTGCGCTCGTTGAACATTGCCTTCACCTTGCCGTAGTGAGTGCCGGCGAGCACTACATCGCCCACGCGGAGCGTACCGTTCTGCACGAGCACCGTAGCCACATATCCGCGTCCCTTATCGAGAGAAGATTCGATCACCGAACCCACTGCGAGGCGGTTGGGGTTAGCCTTTAGTTCGAGCAATTCGGCTTCGAGGAGCACCTTCTCCATGAGTTCTTCCACACCGATACCCTTTTTTGCGGAGATGTCCTGGCTCTGATACTTGCCGCCCCATTCCTCCACGAGATAATTCATGTTGGCGAGTTCCTGCTTGATATTATCGGGGTTTGCGGCGGGTTTATCGATCTTATTGATGGCGAATACCATAGGTACGCCGGCAGCCGAAGCGTGGTTGATGGCCTCGATTGTCTGCGGCATCACGTTGTCGTCGGCAGCCACGATGATGATGGCGAGGTCAGTGACCTTTGCACCGCGGGCTCGCATGGCGGTGAAAGCCTCGTGGCCGGGAGTATCGAGGAATGTGATGTGGCGGCCGTCGGGGAGTTTCACGTTGTAAGCGCCGATATGCTGAGTGATACCGCCCGCTTCGCCGGCGATCACGTTGGAGTTGCGTATGAAGTCGAGCAGAGAAGTCTTACCGTGGTCGACGTGACCCATGACGGTGACGATCGGCGGACGCTCCACGAGATCCTCTTCCTTATCCTCTTCGGTGGCGATAGCCTCGGACACTTCAGCCGACACGTATTCGGTGGTGAAGCCGAATTCCTCAGCCACGATATTGATTGTCTCGGCATCGAGGCGCTGATTGATGGATACCATCACGCCGAGATTCATGCAGGTTGCGATAATGGAATTGACCGGGATTTCCATGAGGTTGGCGAGGTCGTTGGCGGTGACGAACTCCGTGATCTTGATGATACGGCTTTCTGCCGCTTCGCGCTGCTGATTGGCGAGTTCGCGGTTGTGGGCCTCCTCACGTTTTTCCTTACGCCACTTGACACTCTTCTTGGTGGTCTTGTTGGTAAGGCGGGCGAGGGTCTCCTTCACCTGCTTCTGCACGTCTTCGGAGCGCACCTCGTTCTGGCGGTTGTTGCCGCCGCGGTCGCCGCGGTTGCGGCCTGCGCCCTGATTATCGCGGTTGCGGCCCCCGGCGCCGTTCTGATTCCGGCGGTTGTTGTCGCCCCCTTTGTCGCGGTCATTCTTGTTGCGACGATCATTAGCCACCTGCTGACCTGCCTTTTCGACATCGATTTTCTCCTTGCCGATGCGTGTGCGTTTACGGCGATCGGCATTATTGCCGTTGCCGCCGGCGGCACCACCCTTTTCGGCGCGCGACTTATCGATGCGTTCGCGGCGGCGTTCCTCCTTGGATTTCTTTTTTGGACGAGTGTTCTGGTTGAGGGCGCTGAGGTCGATCTTACCCACGATTTTGAGTTGCGGGCCTGTGACTGCGGGAGCCGCATCCGCTTCCTTGGCGGGTTTGGCTTCCTGAGCGGAATTTGCCTTATTATCGGCATCCTGCGTCTGCTTCTTAGCGGCGCCTGCTTTTTCAGCCTCGCGGTTTTTGCGCTCTTCAGCCTCCTTCTCGGCTTTAGCCTTACGGTCGGCGCGTGCTTTGGCTTCAGCCTCTGCTTCAGCCTTTGCTTTAGCCTCGGCTTCGGCGCGAGCCTTTGCCTCCGCCTCTTTCTTAAGGCGGATTTCCTCTTCGCGACGTGCGCGTTCGAGCGCTTCGCGGCGCGCAGCCTCCTCGGCTTCCTCGCGTGCCTTGCGTTCAGCCTCGGCCTTTTCAGCCTCGGCTTTGCGTCGGGCTTCCTCAGCCTCCGCCGCCGCGATTTCGGCGGCGCGATCCTTGGCGGCAGCCGCACGTTTTTCCTCGCGCTGCAATTCTACAGTCGCTTTCACACTTGCGTCCTTCTTGAATTCCTTCTGCAGGAGGGTGACTGCGGGTTCATCGATACGTGCGTTGAGGTTGTCTTCAACCTCAAAGCCGTTCTTGCGCAGGAACTCGGCGGCAGTGGAGACGCTGACATTTAATTCTTTGGCTAATTTGCTTATCTTTTGTCGCATATTTACTTTTTAGTCGGAGGAGCGGAGGGAGGAGTTGGTATTTTTAATGAGGAATATGAGGATAGAGGTTTATTATATGATACCCTTGCGGCAGGGGATTAATCTTCCTGTCGGAGTGATTAATCTTCTGCTGCGGAGTGATTAATCTTCGAATTCGGCGCTGAGCACTTTCATCACGTGTTCGAGGGTGTCGTCTTCGAGGTCAGCCTGTTCGAGGAGTTTGGGGTCGGCGTTGAGCACTGATTTGGCGGTGCCGAGTCCGAGATCCTTGAGGGCTTCGATTACCCATCCGTCGATTTCATCGCGGAATTCGTCGAGGTAGATGTCTTCCTCGCCCTCTTCGATGTCGCGGTATACGTCGATCTGATAGCCGGTGAGCATTGTTGCAAGGCGGATGTTGAGGCCACCCTTACCGATGGCGAGGCTCACCTCTTCGGGGTGGAGGAATACTTCAGCCTTCTTCTCATCCTCATTGATGCGGATTGAACTTACCTTGGCGGGGCTCAGGGCGCGCTGGATGAAGAGTGCGGGATTGTTGGTGTAGGATATCACATCGATATTCTCGTTGCGGAGTTCGCGCACGATGCCGTGGATACGCGATCCCTTGATACCTACGCAGGTGCCTACGGGGTCGATACGATCATCGTAGGATTCCACAGCCACCTTGGCGCGCTCGCCCGGTTTGCGGGCTACGGCGCGGATAGTGACGAGGCCGTCATGGATTTCGGGCACTTCCTGCTCGAAGAGTCTGCGCATGAAGCGCTCGTCGGTGCGGCTCACGATTACCTTCGGGTTATTGTTGGGGTTGTCAACGCGCTTCACGATGGCGCGCACCATATCCCCCTTATGGAAGAAATCTCCGGGGATCTGTTCCTCCTTGGGCATAAGGAGTTCGTTCTGTTCCTCATCGAGGAGGAGCATCACGCGTTTCCAGATC
>CAMWSV010000182.1 GCA_947177015.1 uncultured Porphyromonadaceae bacterium | reverse complement strand
AACTGATTGAATTTACTTAAAAACAGACGTTATGAAAATGTTAAAGACATTGAAGGTGCTCCTTCTTGCCATGCTCGTAGGCGTTGCAGCCACAGCATGTAATTCCGCATCCGAGGCAGATGCAGTGGCAAAGAAAATCGAACAGGGTGAGACTCTGAGTCAGTCAGACTATACGGTGATAATCGACTATCTCGGAAGTTTCGCTGAAAAGGCACAGCCTATTCAGGATAATATCAACAATCTCCCCGCTGAGGATCCCAAGGCACAGCCCTTCGTAGAGCAATTTGACAAACTCAAATCATCGTATCCTCTGCTTGCGAAATTCACATCGGTACTCGACAAGGCAAGCGCCGAAGAAGTAGGGCAGGATAACGTGGCACTCGTAGACAAGTATGCCGGTTATGAATGGTTCACGTCACCCTCATGGGCCACAATCAACACGGATCCCGGCATCGGTGGTATCGAGATGCAATCACCCTCCAATGATACCAACGGCGTACTGGCAGGTGCAGTGGATGAGGAAAAAGTAGTGATGAAATAATACTCCGGAAATTGCCTATATATGCTGTAAAAAGACCTGTTCAGGGCTCTGATACGGGCAAAAACACATCTGAAAAGGGTCTGAAAATATGTTATGCAGCATATAGGATTGCTCAAAATAAATAGCAAAATGTAAGCATATACTATAAAAATGAAACTTGTTTATTACGGTAACGGCTAAAAATGCCGTTACCGTAATATTTTTATGATAAAATTGACAAAAAGACACTGTAAAATTGCATATTTTTAGTATAAAAAATATTCATTTTAATTTGGATAGTGAAATAAAGGTCATTATCTTTGCAGTGTGAAAATCGCAAAGCGCCGGGGTAAATCCTCGGGAGGGTCTTCTGAAAGAGATTTGAAGACGATAGCGGAGCGAAGCCAACTTCTGTTGACCGGGAGTTGATAAAGAGATATCAACTGACCGTATAAATCATGAAAACGAGGCGACGGCGCGGAGGAAAAGAAGAAGCAGATTGATTGATTCCATAGTCCAAGTCAGCTAATTTTTATACCTCTACCTTGAAAGAAGGATAAATTTCCGGGCTCGTGCCCGATGAGGGTGTCTTCACCGGCAGCATCAGTAAAAGGTGCGAAGCCTGCAGATGCCTGTCGGAATACAACTGAAAGACAACAGTCAGTCCGGAAATAATGTGAATGATACCCGTGTGAGTTTAGCATAGAATTATTTCACAAATCCTGATCCGGAACACAACCGGAAGTAAATTTTACCATAGAAAAGCCTGAATCTAATCCTACCATGTGAAACAGATACATATAACGAGTGAGCCTTAAGTCAAAATTCCATGAAAATAAATTGAAATCACTCTGTTGATTTCTCCGCGCCCGAGCCAACTCACCATCCCGACAGAAATGCAACTTGACAATATCTGTTTGGAAATTTGATATTTAATTATTAACTTTGCACGTTGAATAAGAGTACTTTGTTTCAAACTCATTGAAACGGTATCTCTGATTCAACGAATTTTTTATATATAGTGTAAAACATTATCTCGCCGCCGGGCCAAATGCAATGCATCTGATGATTACCCTGCACATGCCGGTAAATTCGCTGCGGATGCCTATCGCCTCGAAAGAATTAAAGGTCTTTAGCGTTTCGTTTGAGTCCGATTTTTCTGCTGCGGGAGATACATAAACTCATATATTGATATGTGTGGTATTGTAGGATACATAGGTGACCGCAACGTCTATGACGTGCTCATCAAGGGACTTCATCGCCTCGAATATCGGGGTTATGACAGCGCCGGAGTGGCTTTGGAAACTCCCGAAGGAGTTCTGAATGTGTATAAAGCCAAGGGTAAGGTAAGCAATCTTGAAAATTTCTGTAAAGATAAAGACCTTCAGGCATCCTGCGGAATTGCACATACGCGCTGGGCCACTCATGGCGAGCCGTCGGACGTCAATGCTCACCCTCATTTCAGCGATGACCGCAAACTCGCTATCGTACACAACGGCACTATCGAGAATTATCAGATTCTTAAAGATGCATTGATACAGCATGGATGCAGATTTCATTCCGAGACTGACACTGAGGTGCTCGTTCAACTCATCGAATACATTAAACTCAAAAATAATTGCCAACTCATCGATGCAGTGCGCGAAGCCCTGAATCAAGTGCAGGGTGCATACGCCATTGCCGTGATTGAAGCCGGCAACCCGCATCAGATCATCGCAGCCCGCAAGAGCAGCCCGCTCGTGATCGGTATCGGCAATGATGAATTCTTCCTTGCTTCCGATGCTACCCCTATCGTGGAATTTACCAAAGAGGTGGTATACGTCAAGGATAATGAAATCGCTATCTTGCGTCGCGGCGAACCGATGAAACTCGTCACTCTCTCCAATGAAGAAGTCTCTATCGACGTCACCGCATTGGAACTCTCCATTTCTCAACTTGAGAAAGGCGGTTATCCCCACTTCATGCTGAAAGAGATTTTCGAACAGCCCGTGACGCTTCGCGATTGTATCCGCGGACGTGTCATCGAGGGGGGCAAGAGTATTCTTCTCAACGGAGTGCGCGATCACAAAGATAAATTCATAAATGCAAAGAGAATCGTGATCGTGGCTTGCGGCACATCATGGCATGCCGCCTTGATCGGTAAATATCTGATTCAAGAGATGTGCGACGTGCCCGTAAATGTGGAGTATGCGAGCGAATTCAGATATAATCACCCCGTGCTCGAAGAGGGTGACGTGGTGATAGCAATCTCCCAGAGCGGTGAGACCGCCGATACACTCGCCGCTATCGAGATTGCACGCGATAAAGGAGCATTCGTATATGGCATCAGCAACGTGGTAGGGAGCAGTATCCCCCGTGCTACACATTCGGGCACATATATTCACGTGGGTCCTGAAATCGGTGTGGCTTCCACTAAGGCATTTACCGGGCAGGTGATGGTACTCACTCTCCTTGCCATTGCGGTAGGTGAATTGCGCGGTACACTGACGAAGGAACAGATCGCGGAATACGGCAAGGAAATCAATGCTATCCCCGACCTCGTGAAGCAGGTGCTCAAACTCGATGAACAGATCAAGCACCTCTCGGCGATCTATACCTACGCCCGCAACTTCCTCTATCTCGGACGAGGCTACAGTTATCCCGCCGCGCTCGAAGGCGCACTGAAACTGAAAGAAATCAGTTATATTCACGCAGAGGGATATCCCGCGGCTGAAATGAAGCATGGTCCGATCGCTCTTATAGACGCCGAGATGCCCTCAGTTATAGTGGCTCCCTATGACCACCTATACGAAAAGATCGTAAGCAATGTGCAGCAGGTGAAATCGCGCGGCGGAAGCATTATTGCGATAGTTACCGAGGGAGACACTGTGATAAGCAACATCGCTGATCACGTACTGGAAGTTCCCAAAGTGCCGGAATGGCTTACACCGATCATCACCTCCATCCCCATGCAACTTCTCTCATATTATATAGCCATTAATAAGGGGAAGGATGTGGATATGCCGCGCAATCTTGCGAAGTCGGTCACTGTTGAGTAAGGTATACGCCGGATTCTCCTCTCTTCAAGCCGGAGAATATCTCCGGATAGGGGAGGAAAATCGGACGGCAAAAAATGATAGCCGTAAATTACGTATGTTAAGTTAGAAGGATATCTAAAACTGACGTATGCTAAGATAGAAATATAGTCATAAAAGATGTATGCTTAGATGGAAGGTTATCTATAAATGAGACATACTAAGATAGAATTATGTAAAGATAGAAGAGAGCCGTAATGGTGTATTCAGAGACTCGAAACTAAAAAAATGAAATTTTTTACGAAAAAAATAGTTGAAAAATTTTGGTGAGTCAAAAATTATAACTATCTTTGCACTCGAAATCGGAACTGCCCGGCAATGTTGGGATGGAAATCCGATAAAATGATGCCTCTTTAGCTCAGTTGGCCAGAGCACGTGATTTGTAATCTCGGGGTCGTTGGTTCGAATCCGACAAGAGGCTCAAGTTTAGGGCGAATACCAGAGTGGCCAAATGGGGCAGACTGTAAATCTGCTGGTTTATACCTTCGGTGGTTCGAATCCATCTTCGCCCACAAA
>CAMWSV010000181.1 GCA_947177015.1 uncultured Porphyromonadaceae bacterium | reverse complement strand
TTCATATTCCGGTAAGGGCATCATTATTTGCAGAGTATAAGGATGTGAAGGAACTCACGGCGATATGTCGCAGTGCGGAATATCGCGAGAATCGGGTGCTTCATATCGGCGGCGGCTCGAATCTGCTTTTCGTAAATGATTTCGATGGCCTTGTGCTTCACTCGGCGGTGAAGGGTATCAAGATTTACGAAAAAGATGATTCCACAGTATATGTCATAGCCGGGGCAGGAGAGGTATGGGCAGACTTGGTGGATTACTGCGTGGAGCATGGATATGCCGGCATGGAGAATATGGCGGGGATTCCGGGCGAGGTGGGTGCGTCGCCGGTGCAGAATGTGGGAGCCTACGGCGTGGAGGCCAAGGATGTGATATATAGTGTGGAATGTCTCGATAGGGAGAGTCTGAAGGTAGTGACCCTTAAAAATGAGGAATGTGGATTCGCCTACCGGGATTCCAATTTCAAGAATATATGGAAGGACCGTTACTATGTGCTGCGGGTAGCGTTTCGTCTGCGTAAGAGTGAGGAGGCTGCGAATGTGGAGTATGGCAGTCTGCGTAAGTTGAGAGAGGAAGCCGCCGGGCGCCCGATCACCATATCGGAGGTGAGGAAATACGTGTTGCGTACGCGAGATTGCAAACTCCCTGATCCTGCCGAGATCGGTAGCGCGGGAAGTTTCTTCAAGAATCCTATCGTGCGTCGAAAATACTACGAATGGGAGATGCTTAATCACGATTCATCAATCCCCTGCTATGAACTTGAGGGAGATTCCGAACATGTGAAGATACCTGCCGGATGGCTTATCGAACACGCCGGACTGAAAGGTTATGCCGTAGGGGGCGCGAAGGTATATCCGGAAAATTGTCTGGTGCTTGTCAATTCCGGTGATGCGAAATCAGAAGATGTAACGGCGCTGGCGAAGTATGTGAGGCAGAAGGTTAATGAATGTTTCCACGTCACGCTCGAACCGGAGGTGAACTATATTGACACCTCTATAACGGTGACGGTGCTTGGGAGCGGTACGTCAAAAGGTGTGCCGGAACTTATGTGCGACTGCGGGGTATGCAGGTCGGAAAATCCGCTCGATCATCGTCTGCGTGCATCTGTTATGGTTGAGACGATGGGTGTATCCCTGCTGATAGATGCTTCTCCAGATTTCAGGTTTCAGGCTCTGAAGAATGATATTCGCCATATCGACGGCGTGATCGTCACTCATGAGCATTACGATCATGTGGGAGGTATTGATGATCTGCGGCCATTCTGCGTGATGGGACCGGTGGATATGTATATGAAGGAAGATGTGAAGAGACACCTTATGCAGCGTCTCGACTATTGTTTCCGTTCTGAGAAGTATCCCGGGGTTCCTTCGTTTGAGATTCATGAGGTTTCAGCCGACACACCATTTGCAATAAAAGGTGTGGAGATTATTCCCATAGAGGTGAAGCACGGCAAACTTCCGATTTTAGGTTACCGTATAGGTAAGTTTGCGTATATCACGGATGCCAAGACTATTTCTGAGGAGGAGAAGGAGAAACTGCATGGGCTCGACGTGCTGATAGTGAATGCTCTTAGAAGTCGCCAGCATTTCGCTCATTTCACAGTGGAAGAGGCATTGGGGCTGATAGAAGAGGTGAAGCCTCGTCAGGCATATCTCACGCATCTATGCCACGAGGTAGGCCATCATCATCACTTCGACGAAACCCTCCCGCCGAACGTCTCTCCCGCCTATGACGGCCAGGTGATCCATATTCACTAAACCGGATTAAAGTTACTTTAAAAATATTAATCCGCAAAGAGTAATTTGATGATTTCTGTTGTCAGATTACTCTTTGCGGAATTATTTTGCCGTTAGTCCTCACATACACTAAATGTATCCTTAACTATGCCAACGATTTTTTAGTGTTTTCGCTCAGACACACTCAAAGAAACAGTATCTATTTCCAATTGGATGTAGATTAAACAATTATATACAGTTTGATATATACCGGGAATTTATAAGATGCAGGGGTGAATATCGGCTTCAATCCGATAATCACCCCTGATGATAGGCAATAGGATAAAAATCCGCGTTGTTGATGATCTTATATGTATTTAATGATCTATATTAATTAAAGATTTATATTTAAAGATTTATATTTAAAGATTTATATTATTAAATGTGATGATCTGATTAATTGGATGTATAGATCTATGTTATAGGGATTCAATCCATACTATAATTACCGGTGGATGAATTTGGAAGTACCTTTGTCGGTAACTTTCAGGTAGATCTCGCCCTTTTCGAGATTTTCGGGAGAATGGATACGGAAACCGTTAAGGGTATAATAGGAGGCTTCGCAATTCTCATCGACAGGAAGTTCGGTTACAGAAGCTTGATACTGAGACTTCTCAACGATAATGAAATCCTTCCAATAGTTATTCTCCTCATATACGCTCTTGCAACCGTCAGGCACGATTACAGTACACTTGGATTTGTCGACTGCATTAAACGATTCAGGCATTTCAGGTGGAACCATACAATCCCACTCGATTACCCGGATATTTGGGCAGTTATTGAAAATGGAAAGTGGTGAAACCACATAATGATAATCTCCAAATGGCAACCAGCGTGGAAGTCGAACTTTTTCAATAGCCTCACAGTCACTAAAGAAATTCTCACCAATATAATAAAGTGAATTGGGGAGGTAGACTTCCTTTATTAAGGAATTCTCTTTGAAACAGTCATTCCCAATTTCGCGTATATTTCTATTGAATTCAATTGAGGTTAATTTCTGACTATAGCTGAAGCAAGAATTTCCTATTTTTTTAAGTTTATCATTAAACTTAATATTTTGTAAATGAATTGTATTAAAGCTATTATCCCCAATACTTTGGAGTTCGGATGGTAACGTGAAAGAGATAAGTTGTTCAGGTGTGGAAAAATCACCATAGGAATTGAAACATCTGTTTTCAATTGTAGTAATCGTTTTCGGAAGAGAAACGATAGCAGCACTATTAAAAGAATTAGAATCGATGCCAACCACGGTATATTCCACTCCATCATGACTTACAAATGCCGGGATATCGGTACGATTTGGGTCTGACATGGGGCACCCAAAGATATTGTTCGTGAAGTCATAGACGTAAACTTCTTTTAAGTCTTCGTCAGAGATGATATAACCGATACCACCATCAGTATACCAAACTTTATCCTCTGGGATCTCCAAGCCACTCGGAATGGAATGAGCTTGTGATGACAATGCTATGGTAAAAAGCATTATCAATGATAAATATATAAATCTCATTTTCGTGTGATTTAGATTGTTGAATATTTATTAAGATATAAATATTGCATTAACGCAATATCTATATCTTATATTATCATAGCTACGGGATAGACGTGCATTCTGCCGATTGATTCTCCTCGGTAGATCTGGGTTTTACCCTGAGAGAGTACATTCTCGGGCCAGATACCGGAATAAGCTTCGATATTTTCAATATTAAAATATGAATTTAGCTTCACCAATCCAGTTCTCACCTTGGAGAGAAAGGATGTGCAAACCGCTTGAAGAAAGTTGAAGCGAGCAGTTGAGGCGATTGGAAGATGCTTCGAGTCTGCCGTCTTCGGTGTAGACGTAAACGATGCCCTCCATATCTTCGGGTGCGGAAACGGTCAGGATGCCGGAGGCATCATCAAAAAGTACATTAATGGGGAGTTTCATGGGTGCATGTCCTCCAAGTCCTCCGGGATTTGAAGTTTTCTTTTTCCATATCGGAGTTACCGGTTTATCCTCAGCATAGGAAGTAAGTACACTAAATGCACTCATCGTAATTACAAGGTTAAAAAATAACTTTGATAATTTCATATAAATGGAATTATAGAATAATTTGAATTCAGAATACAATATTTATGGATTTATTTCTCAATATTTAACCATAAAAATTCTAATCTATGGTTAGTAATTTGATGCAAATATACCAGTCTTTTCGGATACAAATATAAATCATAAAGTGCAAATTTGCAAATAAAAAAGTTTCATTTATGCTTTGTAAGTTATTGAAAATCAGTATTTAAAAATTTAACATTTGACGAAAGTTTCATTCGCGCTGTAAGAAGTTTAATTTTTTGGATTCTAATAACATGCATTTAAAT
>CAMWSV010000180.1 GCA_947177015.1 uncultured Porphyromonadaceae bacterium | reverse complement strand
ACATCGCCGAGCCCACGAGACTCCTGAGCGTCGGGGTGTGGGGGGGGAGGGTGGAGGGAGTCAGGATTTATGATTGTGAAGAGTCGTGGGGGAGGTTAATTTTGCGCAGTTCAACGCTTAATTTGTCCCGCAGGAGGGGACTTCGATATGATAAATAATGATGACACGTTCAAGCCGATGATTAATCCTCAGGTAGAGAAATGCGCTGAGGACGGGAATAATGGGAATCCTCCCGCCATGAAATCTCGGGATGATTTGGGAGCGCGACTTTCGATCAAGGAGAAGGTAGTGTATAGCCTGGCGATAGGGAGCATTGTGGCGGCAGTGACCGCGATTTTCCTCGGGATATACATCGAGCCTCGGGGCGAGGTGCATGCTTCTCTGCTCACTTATTTCGGGATTTCGGCGGCTTTCTGCGGCTCTCTGCTGGGGATTTCGGCGCATTATTCTTCGGAGACGGGGCGCTTCAAGGCGGAGATAATGCGCTCGATAGGCGAGAAGTGATAAAAGCCCGGTATTTTTTTGGCTAAGAGGAGGGATTGGCAGGGGGATTCCGGCTGATGAGAATTTATTGAGAAATATGAAGTGTGGATACACTTATTAAATCAAAAATTTTAGAAGAAAGGAGAAAATTATGAAGAAAATTATGAAGAAGATTCTGATTGATAACGGGCATGGGTCGAATACCCCCGGCAAGCAGTCGCCATGCGGCAGATTGCGTGAGTATAAGTATTGCCGTGAGATTGCGGCTGAGGTAGTGGGGCGATTGGTGGCGGCGGGTTATGAAGCCGAATTGGTGGTGCCGGAATCTGCGGATGTGTCGCTCAGTGAGCGTTGCCGGCGCGTGAATAGTGTCTGCAATCGGTTGGGGGCGGGAAATGTGCTTCTCGTCTCGATTCATAACAACGCGGCAGGATGCGGCGCGTGGATGTCGGCACGTGGATGGGAAGCGTGGACATCTAAGGGGCAGACGCGCGGCGACCTGCTGGCGGAAGCCCTCTATGAGAGTGCGCGGCGTCGGCTGCCGGCGGGTACTAAAATCCGTACCGATTTTACGGATGGCGACAGCGATAAGGAATCGGACTTCACTATTCTGAAGCGCACGGCTTGCGCGGCGTGTCTCACCGAGAATATGTTTCAGGATAATCGTGAGGATATGGAGTATCTTCTCTCTGCCGAGGGGCGCGAGGCGATAGTGCGGCTCCACGTGGAGGGGATTATCGAGGCGCTGAGGCGGGGTGTTTAAACGTGGGTGTGCTGCCCTGCGGAGAAAGCCATCGCCGAGGAGAATGTGAGATAAGATCCTGAGTGAAAGATAGCAGGGATTTCTATTGGCGTGAGGATTTGAAAGGCTCGTCATCCACATAGCGGGTGCGCGGACGGAATTGCGGGGAGAGGGGGTCGCGCTGCGGGGAATAGGATTTATAGCCCGAGCCGCTGAGATGCAGCAGAAGTTGGGGGAGTTCGGATGTGGAGAATGGCTGATGAAGAGAGCGCTCTATATCGGCAATTATTTCCGGATTCAGACGGCGGTAGGCTTCGTTGGCGTAGATGATGAAAGGGACGCGCACAAACTCCGGGTCGCGACCGTTGAAGTCGCGGTTATCGAATACATTCTCGCCATGATCTGAAAGATATACCATCACCGAAGGTAATTCACTCCGGCGCAACTCGCTGATAATCCGGTTGAGAATACTGTCGGTGTATAGCAGGCTGTTGTCGTAGTTCGCTATGACAGCCGCCTTTTTTCTTGTGAGCCATTTGCGTGGCGCGGCGCCGAGCACATCATCTGCCGTAAACTTGCTCCGATCGGCAGGGAATCGGTTGTGATACTGAATGTGAGAGCCCATCAGGTGCAGGAAAGCCAACTGCCGGCGTTTACCCTTCTCCATAAGTTCGGTCCATGCCGGGAGCAACACTTCATCATATTTATACAGATAATGGTCTTCCGAATTCTGACTGCCGAGATATTTCACCACATCGGCATCGTTAGAGAGGATTCCGGAAAGGTTGGAGAGTTCGCCGGTGCGCTCCTGATTTGACAGCCATGAGGTGGAATATCCGAGAGCCTTGAAGAGTTGGATCAGCGTGGGGTATTCATACCATTCTCGTTGCGAGGGTTCATCGGTCATGAAAGTGAGGAGGCGGGGGATATTTTCGGCTGTGGAAGATGACGCGCCGATAGCGTCCGAGAAGACGTATAGTCCGGCAGAGATTGAATCAAGATTCGGCGAAGTGGGCAGAGGATAGCCGTAGAGCGAAAGGTGATCGCGCGAGGCTGACTCACCGATAACCACCACCACCCTGTCAGCCTTATATTCCGACGAAGCCGTGATTCCATCAGGGAGGGGGCGACGTTGGCGGCTTAATTCGCGGATATTGCGCATATCCTGAATGGTAGCGCGGATGCAGCGCGCGGTGCGCACGTAAATGATATGATTCGACTTGCCGAATTCGGCTGTGGCATAGACATATACGAAATATCCACCCCCCAAGAGGGAAATCACCCCCGCTGCCGGAATAAAGATACGCGCCGGAATTTCAGGCACCCCACGCCAGAGGATTATAAAAATCAGCACGGCACACCATAAATTCCGGTTGGTGACCGCCGCAAATGCTTGCGACAGGAGATTAGGGATAAACTCCCTCACCTCGCCGGGATTAGTTTCGCAGAGTATAGTGATGAGTTTGCGCGTGATGCCGAAGCCATAGAATCCCAGGCAAGCGAGATTGACCACCGACAGCACCACGAATCCGGCAATGAAAACGATGCATCCCCATCTGAGCCAACGGTTATTACGGCAAAAGATATAGAGAAGGGTCACTGCCGAAGCCTTGCAGACGGCATAGCAAATCAACCCTGCGATAGCGAATGCCGCCTGCGGCTGACGTGAGGCGAACTCGATCACATCGCAGAGCGAAGCGAACGCCGTAGCCAGCATAGCCACCCACAGATGCAACGCCTGCCGGGTCATCCCTCCGCACAATCTGTTGAAACCCGATGCAATATTCATCGAAGCAATATTCATTTAAGAAAATAAATTTAAATGGCAGAATGCCGGTGAATCAAATGGCATCCACTCATAGCCACAAATTTAGCGAAAAAATTTACATATTGATTATCCGGGCTTAAAAAACACTCAGTTCACACGTTTTCCTGGTGGGAGTGATGGGATTTAGTCGGATTTTTCCGATTTGGAGTGAGCAGTAGAGGGTTGAGTTGAGGTAGAGGGTTGAGCGGGAGCGGATTGAGGATTAGAGGGGTTGGTGGTTTCGATTTTGTAACTGAGGATGGGGAGTGCCCAGTTGAATTTGAGGGCGCAGATGCGTAGTCCGATCACGGTGACGGCGCAGGCTAACTGCTGCACGTAGGGTGGAGTGCCCAGCATCATGCAGAGCCAGTAGATGAAACCGCCGGCGAGGCAAGCCGTGGCGTAGATATCTTTGCGGAAGAAGAGGGGTTCTTCGTTGATGAGGATGTCGCGCACCACACCACCGAAAGCGCCGGTGATGGTGCCCATCACTACAGCCCCCCACATAGGATAGCCTACGGCTAAGGTCTTCTGCACGCCGATCACTACGAAGAGCGCCAGACCGATGGCGTCAAACGAGAAGAGAATCCGGTTATGGCTCACGAGAACGTTGCGGAAGATCACCACGATGATCAGCGATATTGCAGTGACGGCGAGATAGACGGGAGTCTGCAGCCAGAACACCGGGAGATTGAGCATTACGTCGCGGAGCGTACCGCCGCCGGTGGCAGTGACCAGTCCGATGGTGTATGCTCCGAAGATGTCAAAGCGTTTGTAAGCCGCCAGGCGTATACCGCTTATTGCGAAAGCGATAGTGCCCACCAATTCAATGATGAACAGAAAAGTTTCCTCGATATTCATTTCTTACCTTAAAAATTTTATACCTGTACCTTGAAGAAATATAGATTATTCTCGAAAGAATCGTAAAGGGAAAATCGCAATAAATTGCGTACACACGCAAAAAACCGGTTCGAATTATTATTTTACACGAATAATCCGGGCATAATGCTATAAATAGGGCATAATCCTATAAATAGGGTATAATGCTATAAATAGGGTATAATGCTATAAATAGGGTATAATGCTATAAATAGGGTATAA
>CAMWSV010000179.1 GCA_947177015.1 uncultured Porphyromonadaceae bacterium | reverse complement strand
CTTTGTATACTTTGTCGCCCATCTTGACTGTCTTTTCCTTGTAGTCAACGAGGATTTCGCCGGCACCTGATACGCAGCATTTACCCATGCCGCGTGCTACAACGGCAGCGTGAGAGGTCATACCACCTCGCATTGTGAGGATACCTTGGGCCACTGCCATACCGCGGAGGTCTTCGGGAGAAGTTTCGATACGTACGAGTACGACTTTCTTTTTCTTATCAGCCCATTCTTCTGCTTCGTCGGCAGAGAATACGATCTGGCCGGTGGCGGCGCCGGGTGATGCGGGCAGACCCTTTGCTACCACTTTAGCACGCTTGAGGCCGTCTTTGTCGAATACGGGGTGGAGGAGTTCGTCGAGTTTCTGGGGCTCCATGCGGAGGAGGGCGGTCTTCTCGTCGATCATTCCGGCGCGGAGGAGATCCATAGCGATCTTCACCATTGCTTCGCCGGTACGCTTGCCGTTGCGGGTCTGGAGCATCCAGAGTTTGCCGTCCTGGATAGTGAACTCCATATCCTGCATATCTTTGTAGTAGTCTTCGAGGCGATGTGCGATAGCGATGAGTTCGGCAGCGCAGTCGGGCATAGTCTCTTCGAGAGCGGGATATTTAGTACGGCGTTCCTCTTCGGAGATACCCTGAAGAGCGGCCCAACGGCGTGATCCTTCGATTGTGATCTGCTGGGGAGTACGGATACCTGCCACAACGTCTTCACCCTGAGCATTGATGAGGTATTCGCCGTTGAAGATATTTTCACCGGTAGCGGCATCGCGGCTGAATGCTACGCCGGTAGCGGAGTTATCGCCCATATTGCCGTATACCATAGCCTGAACGTTTACGGCAGTGCCCCATTCTTCAGGAATCTGGTTCATGCGGCGATAGAGGATAGCGCGCTCGTTCATCCAAGAATCGAATACTGCGCAGATGCCACCCCAGAGTTGTTCCCAAGCGGATTCGGGGAAGTCCTTGCCGGTATGTTCCTTAACGGCAGCCTTGAAACGCTTTACGAGTTCTTTAAGGTCGTCAACATCGAGTTCGTTGTCGAATTTAACACCTTTTTCTTCCTTAACCTGATCCATGATGGCTTCGAAGGGGTCTATGTCGGTCTTGGAAGCAGGCTTCATGCCGAGCACAACGTCGCCATACATCTGTACGAAACGGCGGTAGGAGTCCCATGCGAAGCGGGGATTACCGCTCTTTTCAGCCATAGTGGCCACGGTAGCGTCGTTCATACCGAGGTTGAGGACTGTATCCATCATGCCGGGCATTGAAGCGCGCGCACCTGAACGTACAGATACGAGAAGGGGATTGGAGGGATCGTCGAATTTATTTCCGGTGAGTTTTTCAACGTGAGCGATGGCTTTCTCCACATCTGATTTGATGTCGGCGATAACTTTGTCGCGGCCATACTGAGTATACTCGTTGCAGACTTCGGTAGTGATGGTGAAGCCGGGAGGCACCGGCATACCGAGGAGGTTCATTTCGGCAAGGTTGGCACCTTTGCCACCGAGGATGTTTCTCATCCCTGCGTTACCTTCGGCTTTTCCGTCGCCGAATGTATAGATCTTCTGTGCCATTTTGGGGTAAATATTAAAAAATATATATGTTAGATATTCGCAAATTAAAAGGGCTATTGACGGGTGGGTCGTCAATATAGGGCAAAGTTAATAAAAAAATGTGAGATAACAGGAATATCCTGGCAGTAAAGTTGGGATAAAGTGATATATAGGTGGAAAAATTCAGATATTAAGGTTGATTGGGAAAATTTTTGTATATTTGCAATTTAAATGGAATCATGCCGCGGGTTGGGGTATACCGCCCGGTGCAATACCGGCATCAGGACTTGAAAAAATTAGAAAAATACGATGAAGAAGATGAAACGCACGATTGGGTCTGTGATCATGCTTTTGGGTTCAGCAGCGCTGATGAATGGTCAGAGCGCGCTCCCGAAGGTGAGAATTATGGGTAAGACGTTTTATTATTATGAGTCGCAGAAGGGTGAGACACTCTCTGAGATTGCAGATCGCAACGGCTGGGATCTGAGTATGCTCGCGCGTACAAATCCGGAGGTGTCGCATCGTCCGGATGCAGGAACTCTTATCTATTATCCGGTGCCCAAGGCGGGGGAGTCGGCTTCGTCAAAAAAGAATGTTGCGGGCGGACATTTCTCTCATAACGTTAAGGGTGGAGAGACTGTGTATGGCATTGCGCGTCAGTATAACACCACGCCGGAGGAGATTTTCCGATTGAACCCTGCCGTGGAGCAGAAGGGACTGAAGAAAGGGAGCGTGATTCTGATTCCGATGGCGGATGCAGGTGTAGTGGAAAATGTAGCCGAAGAATTCGAAGATTTCGATGAATCTGCCCCACGCGATGTGAAAGCATCGGACTGGACGAGTGCTGTATCTTCAGCCGGCTCGCGAACTCCAATAAATTCCTCCTCAAAATTGTCTGCCGGTTCCAGTGTGGAGTTAGCCGAAAATACATCGGATAACTCTGTGAATACAGCCTCGCGAGAGTCGCAGAATGATCTATCTGTCCGCGAGCACAACAATTATTTGGCGAATGATAAGCGGGAAGAAGATTTTAACCGCGATATGCCTTCGCAAAACGGCAAGTATATTTTCCACACTGTAGGTGAGGATGAGAGTCTTTACGGAATTGCACGTGCCTATGAAACTTCCATAGAGGATATATTCAAAGTGAATCCCGGTTTGGGAGCGGGCGGTCCGGCTGCGGGTTCGATAATCCGCATACCTACCGAGCGTAAGGCTCAGGAGAAATATTTGGAGAAGGTGGAAGAATCGAGCGTGGAATCACTCACTCAGTATAAAGTGAAACGCGGCGACTCCTGGGGCACTATCGCCGAGACCTTCAATATTACGGAAGAGACATTGCGTTCTGCCAACCCGGATATTGAAAAGCCTGAAAAAGGGGCGATCATCAGTATTCCGGTGGTGACTACGATAGTGGTGGAGAAGGAGGTTACTGCCGAAGATCCGCGCGAGAAGAATGCGCAGGGCGTGCAGGAACTTTATGACGAAGTGCACTCTCTCTCGCAGGCAGACCGCGACAGATATACTATTAATGAGACACCGACCGTAGGTGTGGCAGTGATTCTTACAGATGTGGGAAGGAACGCCGATGAGGTGCGCAATAAGCAGAATAAGGAGATGGAATTTTCGCGTGGTGCCATCACTGCGGTTGATGCACTCAAGAATAATCCTTATAAAACACGGCTTACTATTTTAGACGGTTCGCTGCCCGTGGCTGATATCACTTCGGCGCTCGATGAATTTAATCCGTCGATGATTGTGAGCACCTCAGACACTTCGCTTCCGCAATATATACTGGATTACGTTGCGGATAAGCAGGTATTGGTGGTGAATGCTTTTGATGCCAGGGATGAGAGTTATATAGATAATCCTAAAGTGCTACAGTATCTTGTGCCCACTTCATATATGAATGCGGAGATTACTGACTATTTCGACACTAACTTTAAGGATTATAAACTGATTATTGCCGGAAATCCCGAATCATCGGATGCGTTGGGTGCTTCGATAATCGAGACATTCGCAAAACGCGGCAAAGATTGGGTTGCGGAATATAATATTGCCGAATTACCGGAAACCGTGTTGGAAGATGACGGCAAATATCTGATTTACGGTACGCCTACCGGTTCGAAGGACGTTAAGATGCTTCTTGAGAATATCGGGGAGATGCGCATGAGAAACGTAATGTCGGATATCAGGGTTATGGGAAGACCGAACTGGGTGCCGTATACCTCCACTCTTGGAGACTTGATGGGCGAGAATTATGTTTATCTCCCTTCGCGATTCTATTTTGATCCGGATGATTCCTCTACAAAGAAATTTATCAATCATTATGAGTCGCTGTTCAAGTTGCGCCCAATGAAGGCATCTCCGGTATATTGCGCCACTGCATACGATATTCTGACATATATGGTGCCGAATATGGCGCAATCGGGAGGGGATTTCAATGCTGTGTTCACTTCGTTTCCGACGTTGCAGTCGCCGGTGAGCCTTAACCGAGTCAGCAACTGGAGTGGAATCGTGAATAAAGGGGTTTATATCCTGACATTTACACCATACGGCGGAGCGGATAGGATAGTGCTCGGAGGAGATTAAAAATACTTTTATTAGAAG
>CAMWSV010000178.1 GCA_947177015.1 uncultured Porphyromonadaceae bacterium | reverse complement strand
ACCTTATACCCCGCGGCTTCGCCCAATGAGCGGAAATAACTCCGAGCCTTGCTCCGCGCCACCGTCTCCAACTGCTTCCGATACGCAGGATTCTGCTTGAACTCCCGTTCGAAATCGGCAAACCCCTTCTCTTTCAGTGCAGACCGCTCCCGCGAATCAGGACGCGAGCGGAATATCCCTATATCCTCATATTCCTTGCGCAGATCGGATGATCTGCCGCTGATCTCCGTCTTCACCGCCGGAAGTTTCACATAGATAGTCTTCCGCGGCTCATCCACACTTATATCCGATGGCTTCATCTCATCCAAGTCCATATAGCCGCGCAGATACACGTCGAATGAGTACACACCTATCCTGTCGCCGATCTTATACCATTCGGTGCGCTCGGTAGTCACCGTCTTGCTCACCGTCATCGTGGCGAAATCCATCTTCCCCACCAGATGCCATTCTTCAAAAAAGTCTGGTGTATATGTCCTGGCATCTATCTCCGCCAGCGAGTCAGACTCCGACATACCGCTACCTGCCGATCCGCATCCCTCGGCACTCACAATCAGCAAGCCACAAACAGCAACCGCCATCCGGGATCCCCACTTATATATTTTATAAGAATTCCTCAGCATATACAGGTATTATAAATTTAATTACAAAGATAAGAAATTTTCAACAATCAAACTATCATATACTTTATTTGTTAATTATTTGAATAAACTTGTTTTGAACTCAATTGCTAATGGATTCATTCATAACCTTGCTGAGGGATCACCCTATAATCCCTCTCTTCTTCACCTTGGGTGCCGGTTTCTGGCTCGGACACCTTAAGTATAAGTCGTTCTCCTTAGGTGCAGTGGCTGCCACGCTGCTCGTAGGTGTGCTGGTAGGTCAACTCGGCATCAAGATTCCGGAGATGGTGAAGAGCATCTTCTTCATGCTGTTTCTTTTCTCGATCGGATACAGTGTGGGACCGCTCTTCTTCCGTTCGTTCAGAGGTTCGGGGCTCAAGCAACTCCTGTTTGCCCTCACCGGGGCTCTCGTGAGCGCCGGCACCGTTCTTGCCGCCGCCAAAATCATGGGCTACGACATGGGTATCGCCGGAGGACTCTTTGCGGGTTCGCAGACTGCCTCCGCATCTTTAGGCGTGATGGGAGAGACTCTAAGAGGGATGGATTTACCCGATGCCGACCGCGAAGCCACCATCTCTATGATCACCGCCTGCTACGCAGTGACCTATATTTTCGGCACTATCGGCACAGCATGGTTTCTCAGCAATGTCGGGCCGTGGCTCCTGGGTGGCATTAACAAAGTGCTCGCCGAGACTGCCGCAATCGAGAATGAACTCGACGATGGCATCTATGAGCCCTCACCCGGTTTTATCAATGCCCGCCGACCGATCTCCTTCCGCGCTTTCACAGCAGATGGTGAATATTTCAACGAACCCAAAACCGTGCGCGAAATTGATGATTTCTTTGCCGAACGCGGATTGAGAGTATTCGTGGAACGTCTCAGAATCAACGGTGAAATCTGCGAACCGGAGGAAGACCTCATCGTAAGCAAGGGGGATACCATCGTGCTCAGTGCGCGCCGCGAGGTGATGGTGAATGACGTTATCGCTCTCGGACAGGAAGTGGTGGATCCTGAACTCCTTAACTTCGGGGTCGAGAAACTCGACGTCACCATCTCCAAATGCGGCACCAACGGAATCACTTTCGGTGAGTTGCGTTTCAAACCCTATATGAAGGGGGTGATCGTGGCTGCGGTGAAGCGAACCGGCATGAATCTCCCGGGCAAAAATAAGTTGCGTCTGCAGCGCGGCGATATCCTCACTCTCGTAGGTCAGCCGGCACAGGTGGCACATGCCGCGGAAAAAATCGGTTATGCCGATCGCGAGCGCAATGAGACGGATATGGTGCTTCTCGGGTTTGGCGTGGCTATCGGATGCCTAATCGGGGTATTGGCATTCCATATCCACGGCGTGCCCGTTTCGCTCAGCACGAGTGGCGGTGCTCTGATTGCTGGTCTCGTATTCGGATGGCTCAGAGAGCGTCGGCCTACGTTTGGTCAGATACCGAAATCCGTAGTATGGCTTCTTGATAATATGGGATTGAATATGTTTATCGCAGTGGTGGGAATTAACGCCGGTACCACTTTCCTTGCCGGACTTCATCAGGCAGGCTGGGGACTTTTCTTCGTAGGTATTCTATGCACGGTAGCCGCGCTCACAATCAATATCTTCATCGCACGCAAATTATTCCGCTTCTCCTCTCCCGAGACGTTAGGTTGCGTAGCCGGTGCACGCTGCGGGGTTGCCTCTATCGGTGCCATCCAGGATACCCTCAACAGCAACGTCCCGATGATCGGATACACAGTTACATACGCCGCCGCCAACATTATCCTCGTATTCTCAAGCCTTATCGTCTTCTTCCTCGCCTGATCTCTACTCTACTCCGGATATTTCATTATTTTATCAGTATTTTTCAGGATTTGAGATATATCGAGACCTCGGGGTGTCGTATCTAAAATATGGCTCCCGAGGCATATACAAAATTAAAGTCAAAACATAATATCCCGCAGCCACTTCACGTTATAATAGTTAAGACTTATTGAATTTTCGTCTCAAACTATCCTTAACGTCTTGATGAAACTACATAGACCTGCACTCTTATCCGGCATCATGCTTATGGCGGCTTCTTTCTCTGGCGGCATGGCATACGCCGAAGAAAATTCCCATCTGCTCTGCCTTAAAGACAAGACAGATACCACTTCTTATTTCTTAGTGGATAATTCGCTTGCAATCTCTCTGGAGGAGGATAAACTAAAAATCTCACACAGCGACGGCGAATCCCTCTTCCGGTTGGAGGATATCGCAGGATTCAGATATGAGAAGGCTGTACTGGCAGATATGAAGGGACTCACTCAGAACCATCCCATAATAAGTCTTACACCGCACGAAATCAGAATCTCAGGTACATTCTCCCAATCTACACCCGCCACAATCTGCACAGCGACCGGCATCGTTGTAGACTCCTTCGATTTGATTGATGATGTAATCATAGATCTCAACGGCTACAACCCGGGTATATATATTCTTTACTACAACGGAGGAAAAACCCTGAAATTCTTTGTGAAAGATTGATAAGGTCTGCCTCTCATCAATCACATAATCCATCCTCTGGGAAGGTTCTCTCTGTAAAAAATACTGACTTCATGAATCGTATCATATTTCTATCGGTATTCTCAATAATCAGTTGCTGCGCATTTGCCATCAACCACATATCGGTGTATCGCAACGACAGCACCTTCAATCAGATACGTCTCACTGAGAATATCTCACTCACTCACGAAGATAGTGAGGAGGAGATGAAGTTGAAATTCTCGGATTGGGTCTTCGGAGAGACGTCCGTGTCCCTCTCTGCCGTGGATTCATGCGTGATGCATACAGCCGACATCCCCGTGCTACGTTTTACGTTCCCCGGCTATCCCGAGGCATCGGCTCTGTGGGATAAGGAGAATTATATCGATGCGCTCCTCGATATAGAAGGTAATGGATATTGCGATGATGCCGAGCAACTTTCGCTCAGCGTCAAAGGGAGAGGCAATTCCACATGGAATATGCCCAAGAAACCGATGCGTCTCAAATTCGCGAAGAAGACTTCGATCGCCGGTTTTAAGAAAGCCAAAAGTTACGTTCTCCTCAACAACTACATCGACCCCACCCTGATGCGTAACGCCGTGACTATGTGGCTTGCCCGGAGATTGGGGGTGCCGTATGCCAACACAATGGTGCCCTGCCACGTTTTTATCAACGACCAATATGCCGGTGCATACACACTTACCGAAAAAGTGGGTATCAACAGCGGCAGTGTCGATATTGACGATGCCACCGGAATGCTTTTTGAAATCAGCACGGAATATGACGAGAAGTATCGCTTCCGCTCTAAAAGATGGGATCTCCCCGTGATGGTGAAAGACCCCGATTTCGATGAACTTTACGAAAAAGATCTCGAGGCATTCATCCCCGAAGAAAAACCCGATCCCGAAGAAAAACCCGATCCCGATGAAAAACCTGATCCCGATGAAATAACTACTCCGGATGAAGGTATTAACAACCCCGATGAAGGCGATACCGATCCCGATGAAGGAGATACCGACCCCGATGAAGGAGATACCAACCCCGATGAAGGAG
>CAMWSV010000177.1 GCA_947177015.1 uncultured Porphyromonadaceae bacterium | reverse complement strand
ATTAATCCCATTAATCCCATTAATCCCATTAATCCCATTAATCCCATTAATCCCAATAAAAAAGGATATGCCTAAATTCAGGCATATCCTTTTTTTATTGTCTGCAGCCTGCCGGCTGCCAACTCGGTTTATTTAACGATTTTCTCAGCCTTGCCGTTCACAACACGGATATACATACCCTTGGCAGGCTCAGCGATCTGAACGCCGTTGAAGTCGAAGTAGATTGCGTCTGCATCCTCAGCGTCAATAGCATCGATGCCGGTAGCCACGTCGAGAGTATAGGTCACTGTCTTACTGTGTCTGCCGGTAGCGGGATCGCAGGCGAAGAATGAGAATGACTTGTGAGTAGCGTTGAGAGTGATCTCATTGCCGTCGTGCTTCACGAAGCCGGCGTGTTCATCCTCGCATGCTGCGTAGGCTACCACCTTAGCGGGTGCTTCCTTCGCTTCGATGCTGTAGTAGATGTGGATACCATCTGCAGCCTTGAAGTTTACTTTCATCTCCTGCTCGGATGAGATAACGTTGCCAACGATATTGGCACCTGTGAGTTCCGGAGCCTCAAGTTCTTCAGGTTCCACCGGATCTTCCTCAATCTGAAGCATGATCATGCAACTTACTTCCTCACTCGCGAGTTGAGTCTTGGTGTCGACTGCCCAATACTTCAGACCGAACATACCGGACTTCTTCAGTACGATAGGCTCTGTATAAAGAGTCGGAGTCGGCTCCTCATCATCATCGGCAGCAACGTTGCTCACTGAGAGAACACCGAAATTGAATTCATCAAGAAGATAATAGATCTCTATACCCTCCTGCTTATCGAAACTGAGTGTCACAGCCTCAGTGCCGTAGTAGGTCTTCATATCCTCATCCTCTTCACTCATATCCGTGAGAGCCTCAACTCCCTTGAGCACCGGAACGGCGGGAGCCTCAACCTCGGGAATTTCGATCACGAACATATAAGTCTTAGCCTCAGATGTCTCTTCAGTAGCAGTATTTACGGCGAAATAAATCAGAGCGCAAGACTCAGAGATAGTGAAACCCTTTTCAGCGTCATAAACCGAAGGTTCACCCAAGCCCATATTGTCATCGTCGCCGGCAGCGCTGCCGCCCATAATCATATACATGATCTGTACGTCGGGGTTGTCGAGATCCTCATCCTCAAAGTAGAGTTCCAACTCCTCAGAAGCCTTCACAGTATAAATATTTTCCTCCTCATCGTAGTTGACCGATACATCCTCATAGTCATCTAATCCCTTAAGTTCGGGAGTAGCGAGAGGAGCCGGTTGGCGATAGCGGATAGTGATATTGTCGAGATATACAGCACCATCGGCAGAGGGATAGATAGCAAAATATTTATAGTCCTTGGCAAAGGCTATCTCCGGAGCGTCTTTTGACATGGTGCCGATTATAGTGCCATGAGAAGTGATTGCCTTCTTATAGTCAGCCCATGCCTCGGCAGAGTCATCAAAGGGAGTGTTGGCCGCACGTACTGTAAAGGTGGCTTTGGCATCTGTATTATATGCCAATTCAATCTTATCCAATACATAGCCTTCGTTGTCTCCTACCTGAATCAGATAGCAGAAACGCTTGCCGTTATCATTCATCATGATGCTTGATGCGGAACCGGCATTACCGTTACCGTTTTCACCAAGGTGAGCGGCGTTCATGTGATACTCTACACCATCAACTGTGCAGGAGTGCTTAACGTATGAGTTAAGTGTATTCTTTAAGTCAGCATCGTGGTTGCCTTCAGAGATTACGTTGACGGTGGGGTCGATTACGTGATATTCACGTGAAGCGGTTACAGAGGGGAACATTGTCTTGTCATTGCCGCCATAGAAAGCCTTAGCCTTGATTGTGCAACTCTCCTTGAAGGGGATCGGAGCAGTGTATTTCTCTGATTCTTCTGTGGGTTCGGTGCCATCGAGAGTATAATAGATTACCGCACCCTCAGTGTCACATTTGATTGTTACTTCATCATTCAACTGAAGTTCGCGCTTATTGGGAGTGATAACCGGGGTATCAACGGTTTCAGTAACCGTACCACCATCCACTCTGACAGGTACTATCACCATATCATTATTAAGACGCCATACGAAACCGGTAATGTCGCAACCTGTAGTATTCTCGAAGTCTACTTTAAAGATATCATGCACAGGGATTGTTTCCTCACCCAACTCAATCACGGGAGCACCTTGTTCCTTACCGCTGATATTTGCGTTCTTGATCACAACTTCATCGAAGATATTACCCTCGTAAGTGAGGTCGGCGAAAGTAGTGAGTTCTTTAGGAGAATAAGTTGCGCCGTTACCACCCTTGGTAAGGGTAGCATCAATAAGACGCATACAGTTACTGAGTCTTGAACGTTCGCCCTCTACCTTAGAAATCTTAGTGCCTACTGCGTAATCAGTAGCAAGATTCTCCGCCTGGCTGAACACGAGAATATTAGAAACGCCATCAGTAAGGATAAGACGATTTTCTTTCTCATTTACATAGATCACCTCAAAATCACCCACTACAGCGATATTCTCCTCATACTTTGTATTATTGAGAGCATCTCTGAATGAAGTGAAAGGAAGATCGATATAGAGGAATTTTGTGATACTCTTATCCTCACCCTTGGCAGCGTATGCATATACATTGCCGCTTTCCTTTACAGTGAAAGGCTTGGTATATTCATTAGTCATCTCATCTTCTGAGAATCCATAATAAATTGTGGCACCGTCAGTAGCAGTAGTAAGCGTTACGATACCATCAGCCTTATCAAGAGTATATGAGATTTCAACCGGTTCAACAGCAGACTGAAGCACATATTCGTATGTAACGCTGATGTCGGTGATTCGTGCATGCTTGCTGACACCTGTATTCTTAATCTGAACATAATCTGCTTCTCCTTTCCATGTTGCTGTAGTGCTGCTGGTAGTGAGAGTTCCAATATCCTTACCGTCTTTATCTACAGCCGATCCGCTTACAGTGTATGCAGCAGTTGTACCCGTAATCACGATTTCCTTGATTGCATACCCTTCATCAACTGAAAAGTTTATAAGGCCATTCTTGTAAACCCGAAGACCATCTGCAGTATAATAGGTCGGGGCAGTAGAAGATGATGCCTTGTCTGCAGTAATTTTCAACGGAGTGCCCGTGGCTGGAATCTCGGTATGGGCTGAACGATCTGTCCATCCCAAGGTACTCAATTTCAGGTCGAAGGTATCTGCACAGACCGTCAAAGCCGTAACAAATACCATCAACATGGATAGTAAAATTTTTTTCATGAATTTGTTAAGATGTTAGTTATGTTTGTATATGTTGGTTATAGTTACATAAGTGGCTACGTGTCATGGTGTTACTGCCGCGAGTATCCTTTTGCTTGTGGTCGGTGACGCCAATCGCCGGGGCTATCCCCCTCTCTTCAATTTAAATTACGCAAAAATACACATTATTAGCGAAATATTCTAATATTTATCAGATTTTTTTACTTTTTTTTCAAATTCGCCGGAACAAAAAATCATTGGACGGCGTTGTAATTCCAGAAAGCGTCACAACAATCGAATCCGGGCTTTTCTACAAATGCACTGGACTTACTTCTATTACAATTCCCGAAAGTGTCACAACAATATATCATTATGCGTTCAGAGGTTGTACCGGCCTAACATCCATTACAATACCCGAAAGCGTATATTCAATATGCCAATCTACTTTTGAGGGATGTAACGGACTTACGGCTATCACAATCCCCGAAAGTGTCGTCTATATCGGACCCAGAGCATTCGCGTTTTGCTCCAATTTGACATCTATAACAATTCCCAAAAATGTGACATATATAGAGTATGGAGCCTTCGAAGGTAACACGAAGCTTACTGCTGTATATTATAATGCAGACACACTTATTGAATTTAGCGCTGATATTTTCTCGGAGGAAACTTACGAAAAGGCAACCCTCTATTTGTCAGATGAGGGTCTTAAATTAAGTCAAGAAGTGAATCCATGGAAAAACTTCAAGGGTATCAAAGAATACGATTTCAGCGGTATAAACGAAGCTATTGTTGATTTTGATGAAGATGCCCCATATGAGGTTTATAATATCAGCGGCATGAAAGTTGGTGACAGTATCGAAGCCCTCGCTCCAGGACTTTACATCGTCCGTCAAGCCAATAAAATTAAGAAAATAATTGTGCAATAATATT
>CAMWSV010000176.1 GCA_947177015.1 uncultured Porphyromonadaceae bacterium | reverse complement strand
CCATGAGGCGGCAATCTTCTGGCGCAGGGGATCGAGTTCGGAGGTCATACGGAACCCGGGGATATGCTCCTTAATCTTGGCGGCGATGATTTCGGGGTCGAAACTCATGGATGCTATGTTGAATGAGTTGCGGTGGATAAGACGAGAGGGATCTGCCTCCATGATTTCGATGGCGGCGCGCAGTGCGTCGGGCATATACATCATATCCATGAATGTGCCGGGCTTGAGCGGACATTTGAATTCTTCGCCCTTCACTGCAGAGTAGTAGATATCCACGGCATAGTCGGTGGTGCCTCCGCCGGGAGGAGCAACATAACTGATGAGACCCGGGAAGCGAACCGAACGGGTGTCAACGCCGAAACGGTGGGCATAGTAGTCAGAGAGCATTTCGCCGGTGACCTTAGTCACGCCATAGATAGTCTTCGGACGCTGGATTGTGTCTTGGGGAGTCTGGTCGGCGGGAGTGCCGGGACCGAATGAGCCGATCGAACTGGGGGTAAATACGGCGCATTTCTTTTCGCGTGCCACTTCGAGAGTGTTGTAGAGACCGCCTACGCCGATTTTCCAGGCGAGTTGGGGTTTGGCTTCAGCCACTGCACTGAGGAGTGCCGCAAGGTTATAAATAGTGTCTACGTTGTATTTCTCCACTGCCTCAGCAATCTGGAGAGGGTTGGTGATGTCCACCTCATGAGCCGGACCTGATTCAAGAAGCGCTCCTTTGGGTTCGGCGCCTTTGATGAAGCCGGCTACTACGTTTCCTTCGGGATATTCACGACGAAGTCGCATTGTGAGTTCAGAGCCGATCTGCCCTGTAGCCCCGATAATAAGTATATTTTTCATTGATGTAAATAAGGTTAGCAAGGTAAGGAAAAAATTATCGGGAAGGGGATAAAATGTCATTTATGACACCTCCTTGCCCCACCGATTTCTCTCCTAGACTACAAAATTAAATGACTCCGCCCTATTTACAAAATTTTTAACTAAAAAAATTCGTAAATAGGGCGGAATTATTATTGTTTCGGCATTTTCAGGGGAATGTCCGGGGTGTGAGCGCTTTCCGGAAGCCTGAAACGCAGTCCCTTGTCGGAAGCCATTAAAGCAGCCGCGTAGCAGGAAGTCTGAAACGCACCCGGATTGCCGGAGGGCGGGGATTTATTTATCCATAGTGACGAGCAACTCCTCGTTAGTGCGGGTCATCTCCATACGTTTCTTCATGAATTCCATCGCTTCGATAGAGTTCATATCGCCAAGATAGTTGCGGAGAATCCACATTCTGTTGAGGGTCTCATTACTCTGTAGCAGATCATCGCGGCGTGTGGAGGAGGCGATAATATCCACAGCGGGGAAGATACGCTTGTTAGAGAGTTTACGATCGAGTTGGAGTTCCATATTGCCGGTACCCTTGAATTCTTCAAAAATCACCTCGTCCATCTTTGAGGATGTCTCGGTAAGGGCTGTGGCGATGATGGTGAGCGAACCGCCGTTTTCGATATTACGTGCCGCGCCGAAGAAGCGTTTCGGACGTTGCAGTGCATTGGCATCCACGCCGCCCGAAAGGATCTTGCCCGAAGCGGGAGATACGGTATTGTAAGCGCGGGCGAGGCGGGTGATGGAGTCGAGCATGATCACTACGTCATGACCACATTCTACGAGACGTTTAGCCTTTTCGAGCACCATTCCGGCGATTTTGACGTGGCGTTCGGCGGGCTCGTCGAATGTAGAAGCGATAACTTCGGCATTGACACTGCGCGCCATGTCTGTCACCTCCTCGGGGCGTTCATCAATAAGGAGCATGATGATGTAGGTCTCCGGATGATTCTCAGCGATAGCGTTGGCGATGTCTTTGAGGAGGATTGTCTTACCTGTCTTCGGCGGAGCCACGATGAGCGCCCGCTGACCTTTGCCGATAGGGGCGAACATATCCACCACGCGGGTAGAGAGATTATTGGTGTGTCCCTTGGTGAGTTCAAATTTCTCATCGGGGAAGAGGGGTACCAGGTGTTCGAAGGGTACACGATCGCGGATTGCCTCCGGATTGAGACCATTGACGGAAATCACGCTGCATAGCGGGAAATACTTTTCCCCTTCTCTGGGCGGACGGATAGAGGCCTCCACCACATCGCCTGCCTTCAGTCCGTATTCCTTAATGATATTCTGAGGCACGTAGACATCGTCGGGCGAAGCAAGATAGTTATAGTCGCTCGAACGCAGGAATCCGAACCCTTCGGGCATCAGTTCCAGCACACCGAAACAGTTGAAGATTCCGTCGAGATTGTATTGCTCGGCGATTCGCTTCTGCTCGGCGAGGAGTTGGCGTTGCTGCATACGCTGCTTCTTGGTGAGGCGCTGATTTGTATTACCTTTAGCCACTACTTCGCGAACCACCTTAGCCACCTGCGAGTTAGCACCCGGTTCGGCGATAATTACCGGTCGGGCGGCCTCGGCGGCGGCGGCGGCTGCCTCGGCTGCGGCTGCCGCCTCGATTTCGCGTTGCGAACGCGGTTTGAAAGTCTTACCTTTAGAGTTGGAGAAGAATGAGTCGAAACTCGGTTTGCGGAAGGCATCCGGCTGTGGTGCACCCTGTGCATTGAGATTATCCGCTACGTTGTTCTTGCGATTATTCTGACGCTGAGTGCGTTTGGGGAAAAGTTCGGTGAATTCAGGCGAGGGGAGCGCAAGTTTTGTTTTATCAGCCTGCACATCGGCATTAGCATTATCTTTCGCATCGGCATCACCGGAAGGTATGGATGAAGCCTGGACGGAGTCACCCTCGGAAGGAGTGGCTTGAGCGGATTGTGAGGAATTTTCACCTGATTCATCACTGGCGAGAACGATTGCCGTGGTCTGAGCCGGCGGGGTATTGGCTGCGTTTACGGCATCGGCAGCCGGAGTTGCTTCGTCAGCCTCCTTGCGTGCCTTTGGTTTCCTACCAGGACGCTTCTTAGGAGCCGGTTCGGCAGGGTTACCTTCGGCATTATCGGATGCATCGGCAGCCGGCTCCTCGTTGGAGGCGCCATTCGCATCAAATAGAGATGGTTCGTTGGCACCCTTTTCGGCTTCTTTCTGTGCTTTGGGTTTCCGACCCGGACGTTTCTTCGGTTTCTCCTCAGAAGCGGAGGTTTCGGGAGCAACGACAGTGCTCTCAGTGGTTTCAGCAGTTGTGGCGGCAGCCATTTCAGCCTTTGTGCGGCGCGGTTTGCGTTCCTTCTTCTCGGTTTTTTTGCGGGTGGTACCCTTGGCTGCCTCCTGCTTTGCAAGGTCGGAAGCCTGATGATCGAGTATATAGTAGATTGCGTCCTGCAGGTCGCCGGCAGAAGCATTTTTCATTCCCATGGAGGTGGCGATGTCAGTGACGTTTGCCGGATCCATGTCGTAGAGTTCCTGGAGATTATACATAAATAAGATATGTAAGTATATAAGAGGCTGCAGATATCCGTATTGGGTAGAGAACGCTACATTTAACGGCGTTTTAATTGATTTTCATAATATACCCTGCTTGCAGATATATCCTGCTTGCAGATATTTATAATGAAATCGGATATAAGAGCGAAATTTTTTGAATTTATGGGCGTATCAATCAGACAGACCGGCACTGCATACACCGTCATCTCGAATTGACTGCCTTCTATAAATTGAGTTGGAATCAGAGAGGTCTTTTTTTAATGATTGCCACGATTCAATGAAGTTTAGATTCGCAACAAGCAATAAAACTGATTGTAAGAGTAGATGGATTTGAGACTCGACTGCCGGATATTAAAGGGAGTGGGAGAGGGAAGGTTGATACAGGGGGACGGAGAGAGACGTCAATCTGTAAAAATAGAGACAGTCGATGGAGTCTGAATTGATTTGTGTGCTGACGAACGCGAAAAGGTTAAAGTAGTTGGTACTATCAGAATCGGGAGAGAGACTTAATAGAGAGAGAACTTTAATAGATGTGGGGAAATTGAAATAAAGGAAAGAGAGTCTAAATTTCAGGAGAGAGCATCTGCGCGTCAATCACACTGCAAAGTTACGAAATCTTTTTCAAATACGCAAATGATATCATTTTCAGAATCGGATATTGCGAAATCAAAATAAATTATATCTCTTTGCAATAAGGTTCTATGCATAAAGTTGGAGAGTGTAGTTGATATGGCAGTCAACAGAATCAAACTTTGTGTTGCCAAGCCTGAGTATGTAGTGGAAAAGTCAGAGTGCGATACTGTTTCTTTGAGTGTGTCTGAGCGAAGACACAAAAAAAGAACCTGTCC
>CAMWSV010000175.1 GCA_947177015.1 uncultured Porphyromonadaceae bacterium | reverse complement strand
GTAGTAGACTCTTTTGGCTCCTATCCACCCCGATTCACCCCCTCTCCGCACCCCTCTCCAATACTCCTCCACACCCCCGCGGCGGGGCGCTCGCGCACCCCTTTTTCGCCCGGCGGAAAGGTGACCGTGCTCCTCTCTTAACCTCTCTGTAATATATATCTATATTCTCCTCAAATACCTCTCTAAAATGGATAATAACAATACTCTAAATATATCTCTCCCTTATCACACTCCCGCCCTGCTCAATGAAGCAATCGAGGCCCTCGACATTAAGCCGGGCGGTATATATGCGGATGCTACTTTCGGAGGCGGAGGTCATTCGCGCGCCATTGTGGAAAAACTCGGTGCCGGAGGCCATCTCTTCGGCTTCGATCAGGATGCCGACGCCATCAATAATGCCATCGATGACGAGCGATTCACTTTCGTGCGCTCCAACTTCCGATACATGCCCAATTTCATCAAGTATCACGGCCATGATCGGCTCGACGGAATACTCGCCGATCTCGGAGTGTCGTTTCATCATTTCGACACCCCCGACCGCGGCTTCACCTTCCGCGACCCCGACGCTCCTCTCGATATGAGAATGAATCAGGCCGCCGGATCCACCGCCGCCGACATCCTCAACAATGCCTCCGAAAAGGAGATCATCGACATCCTGCGCCTCGGCTCCGACCTCAAAAATCCCGCACGCTTAGCCAAGGCTATCCGCAATGCCGCCGACAAATCACCCATCGAAACTTCAGGTCAACTCATGGCGGCTCTCGACGGAATCCTCAATCCTAAAAACGAAAAGAAGGATCTCGCTCAGATTTATCAGGCTCTCCGCATCGCCGTCAATCACGAAATCGACGTGCTCCGCGAATTCCTCAACAATTGCCAACGCCTGCTCAAACCCGGCGGCAGACTCGCTGTGATCACCTACCATTCGCTCGAAGACCGACTCGTGAAAAACCTCATGAAGACCGGCAACCCCGAAGGAAACCTCCACCAGGATTTCTTCGGCAATATCGCATCCCCATGGAAGGTGATAACCCGCCAGCCCATCACCCCCTCCGATGAGGAAATAGAAACTAATCCGCGGTCAAGAAGCGCAAAACTGAGAGTAGCAGAAAAAATAGCATCCCACTGATAACGACACCACACCCGGCATGACCACCTCTAAAAAAAGAAAACGTAACGGCTCCAACTCCGCTATCGACAGCGCTGACGTTAAAAAGACCGCTTCCCAAATCAAAAATAAAAGCGGCCACCTCGCATCCGTGTGGATTCGTGAAATGAGATACGGCGAAGCAGTCCCCGTCGACTTCTTCACCCAGAACGCCTGGATCCTCGTAATCTTCCTCGTGGCTATCCTATCCCTGATCGGATTGCGCTACAAAACCAAGACCAAGATGGAGGAAATCAAATCTCTCACTCATAAACTGGAACTCGTGGAGTCTGCGAAACTACAGGAGAAAGCGGAGTATATGTCGCTCATCCGTGAGACCGAAATGCGACGACTCGTCACCGAAAAAAATCTCGGCTTAATCTTCCAGGAGCAACCACCCTACGAAATTGAACTCTCCAACAATTAATCGCACCCTCCATTTTCTTCTACACGATAATGGCAAAAAAGAAAACCAATAATAAATCCAAAATATTATTCCGCTACGGTTTGATCACCCTGGCTTTCGTACTCATAGCCATAGCCATCATCTTAAAACTCTTCAATACCACCGTGATCGAGGCCGGAAAGTGGAACGAACGTGCCCGCCGCGATTTCTCCAAACTCGACACCATCTCACCCGAGCGCGGAAATATCCTCTCTGACAACGGCAATATCCTCGCCTGCAATCTGAAGGTCTACGACATCAAGATCGACCTCCGCCACGCAAAGGTGCAGAAACGCAAGTTTATCCAGGCGCAGATAGATTCGCTCGCCGATTCGCTCGATCTATATTATCCGCGCCGTAAAGACCTACATTCCCTCTCTCCCGATTCATTCAGGAAATATTCCTGGCGCACTAAACTCGATAAGGAGTTTGCCAAAGACCCCAACAAACGCACCCGCGCCCTGAGGCTCGTCTCCAAGGGATCGCAATACGATTTCGAGTGTATACGCAAATTCCCCTACCTGCGCGATTTCACCGGCAGGGGATACCGCAACCCGCTCTATACCGAAGAACGCAACACCCGCATCTACCCCTACGGAAAGATGGCTTACCGAAGCATCGGCAGAGTCAACGAAAATGACCGCGGTGAGTTTCACGGATTCTCCGGCCTGGAGTGCGACCTCGATTCACTCCTCTACGGCAGACCCGGACTCGCCAAGAAGGTGACACTCACCTCGGGCATCGGCAACTGGGTGACGCAACCCTCCCTGAGAGGCTACGACGTGCAGACCACTATCAACATCGACCTCCAGGATATGCTCGAAGAGGAACTCCAGAAGACCCTCCAGGAGTGCAACGGCGAGTGGGGCACAGCACTCCTCATGGAGGTGGAGACGGGCGAAATCAAGGCTATCGCCAACCTCGACCGCGCCGACGACGGCTCCTATATCGAGGCGCTCAACAGAGCCGTGCGCGGATTCGAACCGGGCTCGGTGATGAAACCCATTTCGCTGATGATAGCCTTCGAGGATGGACTCGTCAAGTCCGTAAACGACGCTATCGACTGCAGCCCCTTCCAGCGCACCACCGACCCCCACGCGCCTACAATCAAGAATATGAAGCAGGTAATAGAGATGTCGTCAAATACCGGTATCGCACGTGTCATATTCCGCGGATACGCCGCTAAACCCGAAAAGTTCTACGACCGTCTCAAGGAGATAGGATTCTTCGACCCGCTGCGCTCCGGCATCGCCGCCGAGCAGATTCCGGTGGTGAGACGTCTCGTCGAAATGCGCGGCGACCGCCGCGTCACCATGACCGAACGTCACCTCGACCTCGCGCGCCAGGCATACGGCTACAATACCCTCATTCCGCCTCTCTACACCCTCGCCATATACAACGCAATAGCAAATAAAGGCAAATTCGTGCGCCCACACCTCACCAAGCGTCTCATCCGCGACGGCGTCGATTCGGTCCTTAAGATAGACTATGTCCGCGAACGAATCTGCTCCGAAGAGACCGCCGATAAGGTGCGACAGTGCCTGCTCGAACCCGTATGGGGCGAACACGGCACCGCCCGCATGGTGCGCGATGAGCGCGTCAAAATCGCCGGAAAGACCGGCACGGCTTATCCCGTGCCCGACCACGGCGGCACTTACGATAAATCACGCCGACGATATGCCTTCGCCGGATTCTTCCCCTACGATAACCCCAAATACTCCTGCATGGCGCTCATTCTCGCATCAAGCGGCACCAGCGCCAACCGCACTTCAGGGCAGGTGGTGAAGAATATGGCTGTCAAGATGTATTCGCGCGGCATACTCGACAATTCCGCTTCCTACACCGGACATGAGAAAAATGAGGCGCCGATTGTCTACTCCCCCGCCGGAGAATCCACCTCAAACCTCGCCAAGTCCGTCAAAGCAGCCAACGTGAAATCCGTCAGGACCACCGACCCCAGACACAACATCTCGGTGCAGGCGGTGCCCGACCTCACCGGCTACGACGCCTCAACTGCCATCCGCATCCTTGAGCGCCAGGGCATCAACGTCCGCCTCCGAGGCTCAGGGCGCGTCGTCAGCCAGTCTGTGGCACCGGGCTCTCAACTCCGCCGAGGCTCCACAATCACTCTCTCCCTACATATCTGATTTAATATAACCTTATCCCCAAGGAATTTAATTTTCCGAATATAGTCCATGTTGAAATTATCAAATCTGCTGAGCGCTATCAAGCCGCTGGAAATTATCGGAACTCAAGACCGTAACATAATCGGTCTCAGCGCCGACTCGCGTAATGTCGTTAAGGAAGGTATGTTCGTCGCCGTCCGCGGCGTCACTACCGACGGTCACAAATACATCCCCGTCGTGGCAAGCGCACACGTCGGAGCCATCGTCTGCGAAAAATTCCCTGCCACTCTCGAACAGGGCATCACTTATATCCGGGTAGAAAACTCCGCCAAGGCTCTCGGTCTACTCGCCTCCGCCTGGTACGGATACCCCTCTTCACGACTTAAACTCGTAGGCGTCACCGGCACCAACGGTAAGACCACTACCGCTACTCTCCTCTACGAAATGGCTCGCTTCGAAGGCCATAAGTGCGGTCTGCTATCCACAGTTTGCAATTACATCGACAGCCGCGCCATCCCCTCCACTCACACCACCCCCGACCCCCTTACCCTCCACAGCCTCCTCGCCGAGATGG
>CAMWSV010000174.1 GCA_947177015.1 uncultured Porphyromonadaceae bacterium | reverse complement strand
ACATTATTTCTTGTCCCGGTAGGGATGTCGGATGCTCCCTTCAGCAGTGTGCTTCCTGCCGCTAACATTGAGATAGTAAAGAGGTTGAAATATTTTGTAGTTGAGAATATACGTTCGGCGCGAAGGTTTCTGAAGCGCTGCGACCCCTCGATAGATATATCGGCACTGACGTTTTACGAACTCAACCGCCATGTGGATATGTCGGAAGTGTCGGGATTTATCGAACCTCTCAGACGCGGAGAGGATATGGGGGTTATGAGCGATGCGGGGTGTCCGGCGATAGCCGATCCCGGGGCGCTTATAGCGGCGCTGGCACAGGAAGAGGGGTATAGGGTGAAGCCACTCGTGGGGCCGTCGAGTATTCTGATGGGACTGATGGCTTCGGGATTCAACGGGCAAGGATTTGCCTTCCACGGATATCTGCCGGCAGACGCGGCGGGACGAGCCGAGGCACTGCGTCGGCTTGAATCGGAATCGCAGCGTCGGCGAATGACCCATATTTTTATCGAGACTCCTTATCGCAACCGTAGTTTTCTATCCACACTCGTAGAGGTGCTTCACGCCGAAACAATGGTTTGTGTGGCGTGTGATCTCACGGATCCGGAGAAGGAATGGGTGCGGACCCTGTCGGCAGGCAGGTGGAGAGAAGAACTGCGCAAGAATCCGGGGTTCGCTCCGATAGAGAAGCGTCCGGCAGTGTTTCTGCTTTATGCAGGGGGACGCGATGCAGTGCAACAGACTAAAAAGAAAAGAAAAAATTAAAGATGCCACGACGCACACCGGTAATAAATTTCCAGGGACAGATGCAGATCCCGTTTGAAGAATTCAGTAACGACCGCCCTACACCCCGGGGGCTTCCGCCTGTATTTGGTGAGTCGCGATCCGATGTGTCCGATAATCCGGCTACGCGGGTCTTCAATTATATATCGTTCGGCAGCGGGTCGAGCGGTAACTCCTGCTATATCGGCACCCCGCAGGGGGGCTTCATAGTGGATGCCGGGGTGAAGGCTGATATAGTGGAGGAAATGGTTAAAGCCAATTATCTTAAATGGGATAAGATAAAGGGTATATTGCTCACGCACGATCATTCGGATCATGTGAAATATGCCTATACATTGCTGCGCACTCATAAGCATCTGCGCCTTTTCTGCACAAACAGGGTGCTCAACGGACTTCTTCGTCGCCACGGCATATCGAAGCGCATCAAGGATTATCACGTTCCTATTTTCAAGGAGATACCTTTCCGGTTGGCGGGGGCTGAGATCACAGCCTTCGACGTGCCGCACGACGGCACTGATAATATGGGATTTTCGATAAATTATGACAATCGGAATTTTGTGATCGCTACCGATCTGGGTGCTGTCACCGAGCGTGCGTATCATTATATGAGCCGTGCCACATATCTTGTGATAGAGGCTAATTATGATCTTGGGATGTTGATATCAGGGCGTTATCCGGAGTATCTCAAGGCGCGGATACGAACAGATCGCGGGCATCTGGATAATACTGCTACGGCGGCGTTTCTTGCCGATGTGTGGAATCCCGGGATGAAATATATATTCCTATGTCACCTTTCGCAGGATAATAATACTCCGGCGATAGCACGGCGCACCGTGCTTGAGGCTCTGGAAGGGAAGGGAATCAAGGTTGGCACGGGCGACGAGACACTGACCGACCGTCAGAGCGATGTGCAGTTGGTGACGTTGCCGCGGTTTGAGGCTACGCGCTGGTATGTGTTCAGACCTTGAAGAAATATTGGAGTGGGATAGTAGGGGGATTGGAATTATTTGAATTATTGGAGTTCCTGTTTGCGGATGGATATTTTGAGGAGCGGGCCTTCGGCGCCGTTGGGGGCGATGGCGGTGCGCTGCTCGATGATGAGTTCGGTTTTGCCGGTGAGGTAGATGCTGTAGCGGTCTTCCTGCAGGATAGGATGGTCGGTGATGGCGAGGGAGTTGAGGATGTATTGTACGAGGTCGTCGGCAAGAAGGTCGCCGAGGTATAGGTTCTGAATCACAGCGGATTTGTCAGAAAGGACTTTGATTTCCCATTGTCCGGGAGTGCCCTGCACGTCGGTATATAGTGGTCTGCCGGAGCCGTCGGTGAGAATACCCTTGAAGTTATAGTCGGCGGAGTCGAGGGGTTCCTCCACGTTGATGGCATCGATGATGGAGCGAAGATTCATGGCGATGTCGTTGTCAGCATGGTATTCTTCGGAGTATTCAGCGATTGAGTCGGAATCGGCGGAGTGAGATGCAGAAGAAGAGCAACTCTGGAGAGCGATAGCCGCGAAGAGGGTGCCTGCCAATATTGCAGCCGCAGCGTAGGATTTCTTTATCATGAGTAATTAGCGAAGTAATTATTAAGCCATTCGGGATAGAAACGGTGGCATTTGTCAAATTCCCGCGGGGCGTTTCTCATAAAAAGGGTTTATAAAACCCCATCCCGTAGAATATAATATATTTTGAGGGATGGGGTATGATAATTGCTGATATAATCGAGGATTAGTTTTGGGGTTCGTCTGTGACGCGTTCAAGCCATTTCACCATAGCGAGCATGGCGCCCATAGAGATGAAGCAGACAGCCGCGAAGATTACCCAAGCCTGCCAGATAGGACAAGCGTTGTAGATGAGGGGGCCGATCCAGAGGAGGAGGTTACCCACGGCGGTGGCACCGAGCCAGAGGCCCTGACATAGACCCTGAAGGTGTTTGGGCGCCACTTTGGATACGAATGAGAGTCCGAGGGGGGAGATGAATAATTCTGCCACTGTGAGGAAGAAATAGAGGAGGATAAGCACCCAGGGACCGGTCTTGGCTGCTTCGCGGGCGGCGATAGACATATTGCGGAAAGTTTCGCCGGAGGGGAATCCATCGGCGGCGCAGACTATAGTGAGGAAGATGTAAGCCACAGCGGCGAGTCCCATACCGATTGCGATCTTGCGGGGAGTTGAGATTACTTTACCGCGCTTGGCAAGCATATTGAAGAACCACATGATCACGGGAGTGAGCAGAATCACGAAGAGTGGGTTGAGAGCCTGCCAGATTTCAGGGGCGATAGAGTCGGTCTTCACGAAGTCGCGGGCGAAGAGGGAGAGAGAAGTACCGTTCTGGTGGAAAGAGAACCAGAAGAAGATGGCGATACCGAGCACTGCGAAGAGAGCGCCCATGCGCTGCTTGATTTCCTTAGCCATAGCCTGTTTCTCGGCAGGGGTGTATTTCACAGTCTCCACGGCAGCCTTCTTGGCGGGAGTGGGGAGTCCCTTCTTGGTGAGGATAAAGATGATGAGGGAGATCATCATTGCAGCCACAGAGGCGATGAAAGAGTAGTGTATACCTTCGTTGAAGATCTTGAGATATTCGGAACAGAAAGCGCTGATTTCGGATGGAGCGGCTGCAGAGAGATCGTGTCCCATAGCGGAAGCGAGCGCATAGAGGTTGTTGATATTTTCGAGTCCCATATTATCCGTCACGCTGAGATACTGGTGGCAGAGAGCGGGGAGGTCAGCGTTATAGACGAGGTTGTGGGCATCGAGCCACCATGAGCGGAGCATCGGAGCCACGAAGGGGGCGATAAGTCCGCCTACGTTGATGAATACGTAGAAGATCTGGAATCCCGAGTCGCGCTGAGCGGCGTAGCGGGGGTTATCGTACAACTGACCTACGAGCGCCTGCAGATTGCCTTTGAAGAGGCCGTTGCCGAAGGCGATCATGAAAAGAGCGGCGCAGGTGAGGGAGAGGAGCCAAGTGGTGTTTTCGGCAGTGGCGAAGATAGGAATTGCCAGCACGATGTAGCCTAATGTCATTACCAAAAGGCCGCTTATGATAGTGCCTTTGTAATTCTGGGTCTTGTCGGCGATGATACCGCCCACGAGAGAGAGGATGTAGATTCCGGCATAGAAGCAGGAGTAGACGATGGTGGCAGTCTCCTCCTTGAGTCCGAATTTCGAACAGAGGAAGAGCACGAGCACGGCGTTCATGATGTAATAGCCGAAGCGCTCGCCCATGTTGCTCAATGCTGCGGGAATAAGTCCTTTGGGTTGATCTTTAAACATGGAAATGGGTTAGTGTTAAGTTATTGAGTATAGAATTTAAGGTAAATCAATCGTTAGCCTCCAGGGCTTTGAAAGCGCGGGCATAGTTGCGGAGTTGCTTCACCATCGCCACCAGGCCGTTGCTGCGGGTGGGAGAGAGGTGACTGCTAAGTCCGATCTTGTCGATGAAGTAGAGGTCGGCGTCGAGTATTTCATCGGGGGTGCGGTGATTGAGCACTTTCATAAGGAGCGAAACGATGCCCTTTACTATCAGGG
>CAMWSV010000173.1 GCA_947177015.1 uncultured Porphyromonadaceae bacterium | reverse complement strand
CCGGCGGCAATGCTCTTTCTTTTTTATAGGGCTCCGGCGGAAGCCGGAGTGAGCCGCAAGGCTCACATAGCAATCCGGCGGCAATGCTCTTTCTTTTTTATAGGGCTCCGGCGGAAGCCGGAGTGAGCCGCAAGGCTCACATAGCAATCCGGCGGCAATGCTCTTTCTTTTTTATAGGGCTCCGGCGGAAGCCGGAGTGAGCCACAAGGCTCATAAATGCTCACCTCACTCCCCACAGCAATTTCCGCCGCAGGGTTGCCGCAAAAGAGATATCCAGAGGCCGGATCACCCGCGGCGAAAAATCCGCCTTCCGGATTGTGATCTCCGACCCGGTCTCCAACAGCACTGAAACTCCATCAAGACTAACACGATAACGGCTCGCACGCGATGACGTGCGGGCCTTAATTATTGATCCCTCCCCCACCACGCAGGGCCGCAGCGTCAGCGTGTGCGGAGCAATCGGCGATAAACATATCACGTTCAGATTCGGAAAAAGAATCGGTCCCCCCACCGAAAGCCCGTAGCCCGTGCTCCCCGTAGGAGTCGAAATCAGCACTCCATCTGCCATATAATCAGCCAGATGAGCGCCATCTATCTCCACATTCACATTTATCATCGAAGCCGTGTCCTCCTTCAGGATAGCCACCTCATTCAGCGCGTAGGGCAACGCCGGGCTCACACCCCCCTCGCCCACATCCACGCGCAGCGCCATACGCTCCTCAACCTCTGCCCCTCCCGCGGCAAGTAGCCCCGCTATAGCCTCCGAATCTGCCGGCGAGCACACCGCCAGAAATCCCAGATGACCCGTATTTACACCCAACACCGGAATACACCTTCGTCCTATCCAGCGAGCCGTGCGCAGAAACGTGCCGTCTCCACCGATGCTGATCGCCGCCTGTGCATCCTCCGGCGCATAATCCGTCAGCATCGACTCCGGCACCTCCAATCCGCACATCGAAAGATAGAGACCGAAACGCCGCTCCACCATCACATCGATGCCGCAATCCGCCAACTGCCCGAGCAGCCGGCGTATATCTTCAATATAATGTTCCTGATGGCAATGGCCATAAACCACTGCCCTCTTCACCGGGGGGAGTAAATTCATCTGCTTAAGGATTGATATATTCTGTCGAGCCTGCTTATAAATCGAGGCCAGGATAATTTCTCATCGTAGGTAGCCGCCGCGCGCCTGCCCATCTCGGCACACAATTCGCGATCGGCATACAACTTACGCATCGCCGCCGCCAACTCCGCGGCATCGCCCGGCTTCACGCTCAGCGCCTCGCGTGCCGGAGTCATATATTCGGGTTGTGCGCCGTTGAAGGTGCATATCTGCGCCCTTCCCGCCGCCATATACTCCAGATTGGCAAGTCCGAAAGCCTCGGGAGTCTCCGATGGCAACACCCCGAAATGGCATCCCGCCATCAACGGCAGCGGATCACCGGGCGTACGCACCCAGTCGATTTTATCCATCACCCCCGCACTCTGCGCACGCCGGCGTATGGCATCGCAGAAATCCGGCTCGCCCGTACCCGCTATCTTGAGCCGCAGACGCGTATCCTGCAGCATCCCCATGGCATCTATCAGGGTCTCAAGCCCTTTGCCGCGCCGCAGCGTGCCGTGATACATCGCCGTCACCGCCCCCTTCTCGGGCAAGCCCTCGCGCTGCGGAGTGACGTTGCGGCTATTGAACACCACATGCAGTCGCGCCGTATCAAAAGGATAACGACCCGACCGCCACGCCGCCAGAAACTCCCTGCGGGCGAATCGCGACACACATATATGCGCATCCACGTGGCGATAGATAAAGCGTCGCAACCAATTTTTCTTACCGCGCTCCGAGATATGGCGCGTCACTACGATGCGCACATCCGGACGCCGCGCGAGCCACCGCGCTGCGATCGCCGTCAGTGCATCGCGATAACGGTGCACGTGCACTATCGTCTCCCCCGCCGGTCCCGACTCCAGCACCGGTTTAAGCATCAGCGACGAAAAAAAATCGGGATAATCTCTGAGCGGGGCGTGCGCGAGCCTCACTCCCGCCGCCTCGAATTGGCGGTCCACACCCTTCGCCTCGCGGGTGAGTGCCACAGTGTCGCAACCCTGTGCCGCATAATGGCGGCATATATCGAGCGCATAACGCTGTGGACCTCCCATCACGTTCCCCGCTACGATATGTATCAGTTTCATCGGATATTCTGTCTGTCTCTGTATTTATCTCCCGCCGAGCCGCGGGCATACGCTCAGTTCTTGGCGGTGACGAGCATCTTGATATCCACACTCGGCATAGCCAGATAGGAGGCTATCAGTTTGTCTACGAGTGTGCCGTGATACGTAATCACACCGCACTGCACACCCTCCGAACTCATCACCATCCCTTCGAAGCCGTTCTTGATGATCATCTCGTCGAAGAAGTTGACCAGAACATTGCTCATCGCCATAGCCACCGTACGCGGCACTGCCGACGACGGATGCGACTCCTGAAGATTCAGCATATAAGCCGTATCCTTCATCACCCTGTGAAGTTTATTGGGGAAGGTGAAGGGGCGCGTGGTCTGCCCGAGGATCAGCACGTCGGCAGTCTTGCATTTATTATAGAGCACCCGCGGATGAATCGAAAGAGTGGTGAGTTTGTCGCCGCAAAACTGGCGCGCGGCATTCAGTGCCGACACGTCATTATTCACCAGCGTCACCGTGGCTCCGGCGGCGATGGCTGCCTTGGCTGCGTAGCAGATGTCCATCCCCTCGCCTATGAGCAGCACCTCGCAGGGATTGATGCCTGCCACGCCGGCAAGCAGTACACCCTTCCCTCCACCGAGATAGGAAAGGTGTTCCTGGGCATACAGGATGGCAGCCCTGCCGTCGATCTCATTCAGGATATTGGCGAAGACCGGCTCGTCATTATATGACGAAAACATATTGTCGAGCACGGCGCAGTTGATGCGACGCTCCAGCAGAGCCTTGATCGTTTCTGCCTTGAAGAGATCATTACCCATCATGCAGAGCAGTGTGGCACCCGGATTCATCTTCTTCACATCCTCTATCTTGAGCGGAGTGAATGTCAGCACCAGGTCGCTCTTCAGCACATCGTCGCGGCCGGTGATCTCAACGCCATACTCCGCGTAGGATTCATCGCTGAAACTGATATCGATGCCGGCGTCCGCCTCCATCTTGATCCTGAGTCCCGACGATGTGATCATTCCGCACGCCTCAGGCGTCAGAAGAAAACGCGTCTCCTCATCATCAGCATAATTACTCGGCAGACCGATTGTGAATCCGCCATTTCCTTCTATCTCAGTGATGACCTTCAATTCCGGGTCAAGTACATTTATCTCTTTCGCATCCATATCGGATCAAATTAGGTAATCAGCCACCCCGTGCGGGTAACATTGCCACAAATATAAGCATAATCTTTAATTCACGCAAGATTTCCACTGCCATGCGTGAATTTTTGTTCGGTTCAATGGGCATCAAGCCAGTTGTCTGCCACTCCGGAGGATGCCGTGAGGCGTACTCCGCCGCGGTAGGCTCCCTCCATGCAGCGCTCCACCATCTCCTGCAGCGCTCCCAATTCGTCGGGCACCACATCGAAGTTCAGTTCATCGTGCACCTGCATTATCATCTTCGACTTCATGGCGCGCGCCTTCATCTCGCGGTGGATGTCTATCATGGCGCGCTTGATGATGTCGGCGGCAGTGCCCTGTATGGGGGCATTCACCGCGTTGCGCTCGGCATAGCCCCGCACCACGGGATTCTTCGAATTGATATCCGGCAGACGGCGCTTGCGCCCCATGCGAGTCTCCACATACTCATGTTCGCGGGCAAACTCCACCGAGTCTGCCATATATTTGCGTATGGTATGAAATTCCTTAAAATAGTTATCTATCAAATCCTTGGCTTCGCCGCGCGGTATCCCCAGCCGCGAAGCGAGTCCGAACGCCGAGATGCCGTAGAGTATACCGAAATTGGCAGTCTTGGCGTGGCGGCGCTCATCGGGGGTCACCTCATCCACATTGGCGTGGTGATAAATCCTGGCGGCTGTGATGGCGTGGATATCATCTCCATGTTCAAAGGCATGGAGCATCGTCTCATCGCCCGCAAGGTCTGCCACCAGGCGCAGTTCAATCTGGGAATAATCAGCCGATAGGAATAGATTCCCCTCGGAGGGTATGAATGCGCGGCGTATCTCGCGCCCCTCATCCTCTCGCACCGGGATGTTCTGCAGGTTCGGATTCGAGGATGATATGCGTCCCGTGGCTGTCACCGTCTGATTATAATTGGTATGCACCCGCCCCGTAGCCGGATTTATCGATGCCGGCAGAGCCGTCACATACTTCGAGAGAAGTATCGTCAATTGCCTGTATTCCAAAATCTTA
>CAMWSV010000172.1 GCA_947177015.1 uncultured Porphyromonadaceae bacterium | reverse complement strand
GAAGAGTGGGGATGAAGAGTGGGGATGAAGGAGGCGGATGAAGAGGGAGGATGAAGAGGGAGGAAGGAGGTTTGAAAATTGGAGAAAGAGATGATGGTCTGTGAGATTATGTGGGGGTTGCCTCTGACGCAACCGATTGAGATTTTCATGCTCGTCATGATTATCATCCTTTGTGCGCCTATGATTTTCAGGCGGTTGAAGATTCCGATGATTGTGGGGATGATTCTTTCGGGGGTGGCTGTTGGGCCGAATGGATTTAATCTTCTGGCTCGTGATGCGAGTTTCGAGATTTTCGGTCAGGTGGGAATACTTTATCTTATGTTTATGGCTGCTGTGGAGATAGATATGTATCATCTGCGGCGGAATTATAAGGTTGGGTCGGCGTTTGGATTACTGACTTTTTTGCTTCCGATGGCGGTTGGTATCCCGTTGACGCGCTATGCGTTGGATACGAGTTGGACTACGGCGGTGCTGATTTCGTCAATGTATGCGTCGCATACGTTGATCAGTTATCCGGTGGTGAGCAGGTTCGGGTTGAGCAATAATCGGGGAGCGGTGATTGCAGTGTGCGGTACGATCGTGGCTGTTTTTCTGGCTTTGGTGGTGCTGGCGGAGGTGGTTGCCGTGAAGGTTTCGGGCAGATTTGATGCTTTGGATCTGCTGAAACTTTTGGGGTTGACGATGGTATATACGGTAGTGGTAGGGTGGACTTTCCCGCGGCTTACAAGATGGTGGTTCAGAATGACGAGTGATCTTGTCAGTCAGTTTATATTTATTTTGACGCTGGTGTGTGTGGCGTCGGTATTGGCTAAGATCATCGGGCTTGAGGGGATATTGGGAGCGTTTTATGCGGGGTTGGTGCTGAATCAATTTGTGCCTACGCGCTCTGCGCTTCTGAAGCGTATTAAATTTGTGGGGGATGCGATATTTATACCCTATTTCCTGATAGGCGTGGGAATGCTGCTGAATGTGAGGGTGGTGATGAGCGGCTGGGGAGTAGCGGCGGCTGCTTTGATCATGACGGGGACGGCATTGGTGAGCAAGTATGCCGCCAGTGTGATAAGTCAGAAGTTATTCGGGCTGCGGGGTGATGAGCGTCGGTTGATGTTCGGACTCAGCAGCGGCAAGGCGGCGGCTACCATCGCGGCTACCATGATCGGGTATCAGTACGGGTTGATGTCGGAGGATATGATGAACGGGGCGGTAGTGATGATATTGATATGCTGTGTGGTGGCATCGGTGGTGACGGAGAATGCCGCGAAGCAGATCAGGATACGTATTACCTCGGCGGAACTCGACAGTGAGGCTCCGCGTAAGGCTGGTTTCGCGCGCCAGATCGTAGCGGTGAGCAATCCTCTTACGGCGGAGGGGATAATGCGTCTTGCTGTGTTCATGCGTTCGCCGCGCAATGATGAGAGTGTCACGGCGCTATATGTGAGGAATAATGATGACCGCAATCTGATGCGAATGGGGCGGGAGGCATTGCACACGGCGGTAGGCGTTGCCGAGGCTATGGAGGTGGAGTGCCGTGAGGTGGAGCGATTTGATCTGAATATCATGACGGGGATTGCGAATGTGGCGCGGGAGAGGAATGCTACGGAGATTGTGATAGGGCTTCACAGGCGCTCAAAGATAGTGGATACCTTCTATGGCTCCATGATAGTGCAACTCATGGAGGCTACGGACAGGATGATCATCATGTCGAGATGTTTCATTCCGATAGATACGATAGGCAAGATATTCGTGTATGTTCCTGCCAATGCGCAGTATGAGACGGGGTTTGCGTCGTGGCTGGCAAGGGTGTCGAATATGGCGGCACAGTTGAGCAGGAATGTGGTTTTCCTCTGTTCGAAGCGTACGGCGGTTTATATCGAGAATATGATTTCGGAGGGTGGCTATGAATTTATCCGCCACTATCAGGAGATGGAGAATTGGGACGACTTCATCATTCTGTCGTCGCAGATAGGGTATGAGGATTTGTTGGTGGTGGTAGGAGCGCGCAAAGGATCGGTAAGTTATTCGGGGAATGCCGAGACTATGGTGGCATATCTTGGCAAGCACTTTGTGCGGCATAACCTCGCGCTGATAGTGCCATCGCAATTCGGTAGGGAATAAAATCAGTATATAAAGAAAGAAAATTCAGCCAATTACAGATATGAAGAAAACATATAGACCATCACGACTTCCTTCGGCATCAGCGCTGACAATGATAATGATTGCAGTGGCAATGGCGACCCTCACCGCGTGCGGAGGTAAATCCGCCGGCGAAGGGGAATCGATGGATTCCAATCCTGCAGATACGGTGGCGGCTACGGACTCTGTGGCAGTGGAGATAGCGGATGCCCTTCTCACTTCCGGGGGTATCGCTCCGATTGAGGTAGGGATGAAAGTGATTGATATTCAGCCCTCGGTGGAGGGTCTTTATGACTCCATAGTGAGCGAAAACGGTTATGAGTCAAATTCCTATTACTTCTTCCTGAATGGCGAACAGCGCTTCACGGCATACGAATTTGACCCCGGAGTGGTGAATTTGGTATGCGCTGATAATGGCAGCATTTATGTTAATGGGGATGAAGATACCCGACTGCGTATGGGCGACCCGTTTGGCAAGGTATTGGGGTTGAAGAATGTGGAAGCCGTATGGCAGGAAGGCGACGGCGAGGGGGTGTGGAGTTGGAAATGCAATGGGATATGGTATCTGCCGGATCAATCGGCTCTGACTGAGAAGTTGTCTCAGAAACTTTACAACTCAGACTCATCCCCGAAGGGATCGGATTTTGATGATAGCGTCACGATCGGATACATGGGTACGGGGCTGCCGTGGTGACTCCGGCTATTAACGGAATCGGTGTATATCACCGGGATATATAATCATGAGGAAGGAGTTATGGATAGAAGGAGCCGGGACATAACAAAGGGGAAAATATTGATTAATCAGAATCCGGTAGAAAAGGTAAATAAGAAAAAGGAGAATAAGAATTGAAAGAGATAGTAAGTGAAATCTACAGCCAACTGACAGCACTCGACGTGAATCTGAGCAACTCGCTCTTCAGGATGTTGCTGAGTATGGTGTTGGGGGTAGTGATCGGCGCCGAGCGCAAGCGTAAGGGGCAGATAGCGGGGATACGTACGTTTTCACTCATCACGATGGGTGCGTGTCTGGCGATGCTGCTTTCTATTTATGTGCCGCAGGAGTATATGGGTTTGAAAAACGGCGACCCCGGGCGAATTGCCGCGCAGGTGATCACCGGCATCGGTTTCCTGGGTGGTGGTGCCATAATACGTGCCAAGGGTAACGTGAAGGGTCTCACCACAGCAGCCGGAATCTGGATCTCAGCCATCATCGGCATGTCGGTAGGGATCGGGATGTATGTGGTGGCAATCGGATCGACGATGCTGATACTCATAGTGTTGGTAATGTTTGACTGGTATGAGCACTGGCAGAATATCGGCCAGGAGAGTAAGGCATTGAGCATTACACTGACTGAGATTATCACGGATCTGGATGAATATGAAAAGGCGCTTAAGGAAATGGGAGTGCATCTGAGCACCTACTTCATCGGCTATGATTATGAGCATAACCGCACTGAACTGAATCTGCTCGTGCTTGCGCACTCTAATATTAACTTCCTTCCGGTGCTGGAGCGCTTGAGCAAGATTGCCCCCACGCAATCCATCACGCTCTCATCTCAAGCCGAGATGTAGGGGTGAAAGAGCGAATTGAGAAGCGCATCAATAGGATTTGCCGGGGTAATCCGTCATAAAAAACCGCGGAAAGACACAAAATATCAAGAAGAAGAAAAAAATAAAAGGGTGATACAAGATGATTGCGAATAAACGAACTGCCGCCATTCTTACGTTGCCGATGACATTCTGGGCAGCGGGCACGAGTCAGGAATCCATTACGGAAATAGAGACTAAACTCTCGACCGAACTCAATCCCGATGATAATTCACCAGCGACGGAAGAGCACAATCACGGGTTGATAGCCGATCTGGCGTGGGTGCTTCTGTTGGGGGCTATTGTGACATTGCTGTTTAAGAAACTGAAGCAGCCGGTGGTGCTCGGATATATCCTTGCGGGCTTCCTGGCGAGTCCGAAATTCATCTATCTTCCGTCGATCTCCAACCTCGGCAATATCGAATTCTGGGCTGAATTGGGTATAGTGGTTCTGATGTTCTGCTTAGGCTTGGAATTCAGTTTCAAGAAATTGCTCAACTCAGGGAGTTCGGCGATAGTGACGGCACTGATAATCATCACCGGCATGACGATGGCAGGATTCGGTGTAGGATACCTGCTGGATCTGAACACGATCAACTGTATTTTCTTGGGGGGTATGATTTCAATGTCGTCGACTACGATTATTCTTAAATCGCTGTCGGATTT
>CAMWSV010000171.1 GCA_947177015.1 uncultured Porphyromonadaceae bacterium | reverse complement strand
AATGCGAGTCGCTGTATCGGAAAGTTCGTTTATGACAACGGGCTGACGGATAAAACTACTGTTACACTTGAAACCAAGGCAGGAATTAAGGTACTTCATCTCAATATTGGTAAAGATGATAAGGTGGAGAGTGTGAGAGTAGATATGGGTATACCGGAACTCGTAGCAGACAAAATACCCGTGAATCCCGTTATCGCCAATGACTCCGGCGAATTTGTCAAGGTAAGGATGGTATCAGCGGATGGAGAGGAGTTTGAAGCAGTGGCGGTAAGTATGGGAAATCCTCACGCGGTGATATTTATTGAAGAATCTCCTACTGACCGACACATTCACACCATCGGACGCGAATTTGAGATTGATCCTGCATGGCCAGAAAAGGTTAATGTGGAATTTGCCAGGGTTATAGACCGCAAAAGTGTAGAGATGCGTGTATGGGAAAGGGGCTCCGGAGAGACATTAGCCTGCGGCACGGGCGCATGTGCCACAGCCGTAGCGGGAATTCTCACTGGATTGCTTGATCGCCATGTGCTTGTGAAACTATTGGGAGGAACCCTGGAGATAGAATGGAATAGGGAAAACGGACATGTATATATGACGGGACCTGCCGTAACAGTGGCTCGTGGTGTTTATTATTCGGAATCGGCTGCTGGCAGACCCGCCGGAATGGAAATTGACTTCAATGAGAGTGTGACTTAATCAGGATATATCATCCTGAAGATGTCTCACTCTTTTTGCTTAATATAGAAGAAAAAATTTGAGAGGGTAGAATAAGTACCCTCAGAAATAAAAAGGTAAAATAAAAGGTAGAGAAGGAAAGAATGTTTAAGGTTAATAATAATTATGCTGAATTGCCTGAATCATATCTCTTTTCAGAGGTGGCGCATAGACTCGCTGCGTATCGCGAGGCGAATCCGGATAGAGAAGTGATCAGGATGGATATCGGAGATGTCTCGATACCATTGGGGGATGTAGTGGTTAAAGCATTGTGCAAAGCCTCCGAGGATATGGGAACCCGGACAGGATTTCACGGCTATGGACCGGAACAGGGATATCTTTTTTTGAGAGAGAAGATAGCCAGGTTTGATTATAAAGAACATGGCATACATACTATTGGCGCGGAAGATATATTTGTCTCCGACGGAGCCAAAAGTGATCTTGGCAATTTTGTGGATATGTTTGGTGATGACATTAGAATTGCCGTTACTGACCCCGGTTATCCGGTTTATGTCGATACGAATGTATTGTCAGGAAGAGGGGGTAAGTTGGTAGATGGTAAATGGTCAGGACTGACTTACCTTGAATGTAAACCGGAAAATGGATTCAAGCCTCAGGTACCCACAGATGGTGTGGATGTGATATATCTATGTTTTCCTAATAATCCCACAGGGGTTGCTCTCAATAGATCGGAATTGAAAGAATGGGTGGATTATGCAATAGAGCACGGATCATTGTTGATATTTGATTCTGCCTACGAAGCATATATTTCATCTGAGGATGTTCCCCACTCTATATATGAGATAGAAGAGGCGGAAAAGGTTGCGGTCGAGATTCGCAGTTATTCGAAGACAGCCGGTTTCACCGGCGTAAGATGCGGTTATACAGTAGTGCCTCGTGCATTGGAGTTTAAATCAGACTCCGGCAATCAGATATCGCTCAATAAGATGTGGAATCGGAGGCAATCCACCAAATTCAACGGAGTGGGATATATTGTGCAAAAAGCAGCAGAAGCACTTTACACAGCCGAAGGGAGAGAAATGATACGCGAGAACATCGCCTATTATAAAAAGAATGCGGCAATGCTTCGCGAGGCTTTGGAGAAAAAGTCTTGGATGGTCATAGGTGGGATAGATTCCCCATACGTATGGGCTTTTCCGGAATCAAACGGTGTATATTCCGAAGGAGCGTCGCTTACATCATGGCAACTTTTTGATAAGTTGCTGAGTGAACTGAATATTTCATCCACTCCGGGAGTGGGATTCGGTGAATGTGCGGAGGGATGGGTACGGTTTACCGGATTCAATACCTACGAGAATACTCTCAAGGCTATTGAGAGAATTGAGTCAGGAATATTAAAGTAAGTAAATAACATAAATTAAAAGATATGTCAGATTTGAGATTTAAAAGTGTGGAACTTGCTTCTGCCCGTAAACCGGTGAAGGTAGATGTCCCTGCCGAACGAGTAGACAAATATTATGCATCGCAGGTGTTTAACCGTCAGAAGATGTTTGAATATCTTCCGAAGGAGACCTACGAGGCGCTTGTGGATGCTATCGACAATAAGAAACCATTGTCGTTGAAATTAGCAGACAGTGTGGCGGAAGGTATGAAGCGCTGGGCAATTGAAAGCGGCGCACGTCATTATACACACTGGTTTCACCCATTGACTGACGGCACAGCCGAGAAGCACGATTCCTTTATCAACCATGATGGTAAAGGGGGAGTAGTGGAGGAATTTTCAGGAAAACTCCTTGTGCAACAGGAGCCTGATGCAAGTTCATTCCCCAATGGTGGTATTCGTAACACATTTGAGGCCCGTGGCTACTCCGCCTGGGATATCTCATCTCCCGCCTTTATTTTAGACGGGACCTTATGTATTCCGACCATTTTTATCTCCTATACAGGTGAATCGCTCGATTACAAGACACCCCTTCTTAAGGCTCTTAATGCAGTAGATAAGGCGGCAACCCGGGTGGCCCGATACTTTGATCCGGAAGTTAAGCACGTCAACAGTTATTTAGGTTGGGAACAAGAATATTTCCTTGTTGACGAAGCCCTTTACGCTGCGCGTCCCGACCTGGTGATGACCGGGCGTACACTGATGGGACATGAATCTGCAAAAAATCAGCAACTTGAAGACCATTATTTCGGCGCGATTCCCAGCAGAGTCGAGGCATTTATGCTCGATTTGGAAATAGAATGTCATAAACTGGGTATTCCAGCCAAGACACGTCACAATGAGGTTGCTCCCAATCAATTTGAATTGGCACCAATATACGAAGAGGCAAATCTTGCCAATGACCATAACCTTTTGCTGATGTCGTTGATTGCCGAAGTGGCAAGACGTCACAACTTCAGAGTCCTTCTCCATGAGAAACCGTTTGCTGGGATCAACGGATCGGGTAAACATAACAACTGGAGTCTTGGTACAGACCGCGGAACACTTCTTTTCGCTCCGGGCAAAACACCCGAGGAGAATCTTCAGTTTATCGCCTTCGTGGCAAACGTGATGGCAGCCGTGAATAAGCATAACGGATTGATGAAAGCCACCATTATTTCAGCCACAAATCAGCATCGTCTCGGAGCGAATGAAGCGCCTCCGGCTATCATTTCAATCTTTATGGGTAGCCAACTCAATAAGATTCTGGATGAATTGGAAAAGGATACCACTAACGAGATCAAACTTGAAGGTAAGGGTAAGATTTCTCTTGAGATAAGTCAAATACCTGAACTCAGAATTGATAATACTGACCGCAACCGTACGTCGCCCTTCGCATTTACAGGCAATCGTTTCGAATATCGTGCCGTAGGATCGAGTGCTAATTGTGCATCGGCGCTCATTGCGCTGAATGCTGCAGTTGCAGATCAACTCAATCATTTTGCGGATGCAGTGGATAAGGCTATGGCAGAAGGAGCATCGCGCAATGAGGCGATCCTGAATGAGACAAAGAAACTTATTCGTGAGAGTCGCAGAATCCAGTTTGACGGCAACGGCTACAGTGAAGAATGGAAACAGGAGGCAGCCCGCCGGGGATTGGATGTGGAAACTTCAGCGCCTCTGATGTTTGACGCATATCAGCGTCCTGAGACTGTAGAGATGTTTTCCCGCACCGGAGTGTTTACCCAAAAAGAACTTGAAGCGCGAAATGAGGTAAAATGGGAGATGTATTCCAAGAAGATTCAGATTGAATCGAGAGTGCTCGGCGATTTGGCTATCAATCATGTGATACCGGCCGCTACGCGCTACCAGAGTCTGCTCCTTGATAACGTATATAAGATTAAGCAACTCTTCAATGGAGAAAAGGCGGATAAGATCGCGGGTCAAGATATGGCATCAATAGAGGCGATTGCTGAGAACATGGCATCGATCAAAAGCGATGTGGATTCGATGCTGAATGCCCGCAGACATGCCAATCATCTCCCTGATGAGCGTTCGAAGGCTATTGCATACCATGACAATGTGGTGCCCTTGATGGAGAGCATACGCAAAAGCATTGACGACCTCGAACTTATGATTGACAACGAAATCTGGCCTCTCCCTAAATACCGCGAACTACTCTTTATCCGCTAATTTTCCAAACATATATAGCGGAAAAAATCAAGATGTATCAGAAATAGATCGCACCTCAAAGTGAGACAAAACTTTGGGGTGCAATTTAATTTTTTGAAT
>CAMWSV010000170.1 GCA_947177015.1 uncultured Porphyromonadaceae bacterium | reverse complement strand
TGTTAGCCTCGGTTAGGAGCAAACTGAAAAATGCTTTACTTTTTCAGTGCCCTCCCGCGGGGCATCTGCTTTTTTTTATTTATGTAATAGTAATTCTTACTTCTTGGCGTTAGCCTCGTTTTTGAGTATATCACGAATCTGAGTCAGAAGTTCCTCCTCCTTGGTGGGCTCCGGTGCAGGCTCGGGAGCGGGTGCCGGTTCCTCCTCTTTCTTCTTGAGTTTCATTGCCATACGGATGGCCACGAAGATACAGAGGGCGATGATGATGAAGTCGATAATGTTCTGGATAAACATACCATAGTTGAAATTCACAGCCTCCTTCAGCACCTCGCCGGTCACCGCATCAGTCTCGGCAGGACTGAGTTCTACAGTCTTGTCTGAGAAGTTTACGCCTCCGGTGGCAAGAGATACCACAGGCATGATTATATCATTTACCAATGAAGTGACAATCTTACCGAATGCACCACCGATGATGACACCGACTGCCATGTCAATCACATTACCCTTGAGGGCGAACTCCTTGAAATCAGATAAAAATTTGCTCATGTCTATGCGCTTATTTATAATTATTAATATTTCGGATCTATAAGACGCCGGCTGCTCACATCAAAGAGAAGGCGGCAGCCCTGAAAAATATAAACCTACCTCTGCAACGCAAATTTTTAACCTAAAATAATGCTCCCACCTGCGAAAATACAAAAATTTTTAGTAATTTTGCATCCGGAAACATCTATTATAGATTCAATCTATAAATACAACCCGCTCGCTGAGCGGCTTACAGGTAAAAAAGAGCGATTCCGAACTGAGATATCCACCGCTTTGACCGGGCGAACTCGCCGGGGAGAAACGTTTACGAAGATATCCTTCGGTAAGTCACTTTCATAATCTATAACAACGTAAAGTATAAAATTTCTCAAAAAAAATAAAAAAGTTATAACAAAAGCCTAAAAAATGTGATAATACACCCTGATTGAGTGATACATTTAAAGGCTAAAAATGTTATAACACCAAAGGGTGAGCCACCAGGTGGCGCCAAACCCTGCTGAAAGAGAAATAAAAAGAGAATTAAAAACGGTAAAAAAGGATATTAAACCCAAAAATAAAAATCAAAAACAATGACAAAAATCGGTATTAACGGCTTTGGCCGTATCGGACGTTTCGTTTTCCGTGCATCCACAAAAAGAGATGATCTTGAAGTAGTAGCAATCAACGACCTTCTCCCCGTAGACTACATGGCATACATGCTCAAGTATGACACAATGCACGGCCGCTTCGACGGTACAGTTGACTATGACCTCGAGAAGAGCCTTCTCATCGTCAATGGCAAGCCCATCCGTGTAACTGCATGCCGCGACCCGAAAGAAATCGGTTGGGGCGAAGCAGGTGCTGAATACGTAGTAGAATCTACAGGTCTCTTCCTCACTAAGGAAAAGGCTCAGGCTCACCTCGAAGCAGGTGCTAAATACGTAGTAATGTCTGCTCCCTCCAAGGATGACACCCCGATGTTCGTAGTAGGTGTTAACCAAAACTCTTACGTAGCAGGCACACAGATCGTATCTAACGCATCTTGCACCACTAACTGTCTCGCTCCTATCGCCAAGGTACTCAACGACAACTTCGGCATCAAGGAAGGCCTCATGACTACAGTTCACTCTACAACTGCTACTCAGAAGACAGTTGACGGTCCCTCAATGAAGGACTGGCGTGGTGGTCGTGCCGCTTCAGGCAACATCATCCCCTCTTCAACAGGTGCTGCTAAGGCTGTAGGTAAGGTTATCCCCGAACTCAACGGCAAACTCACAGGTATCTCTATGCGTGTCCCCACTCTCGACGTATCTGTTGTTGACCTCACTTGCAACCTCGAAAAGCCCGCTACCAAGGAAGCAATCTGCGCCGCTATGAAGGCCGCTTCTGAAGGCGAACTCAAGGGTGTGCTCGGCTACACTGAAGATGCAGTGGTTTCTTCCGACTTCCTCGGCGATCCCCGCACTTCTATCTTCGACGCAACGGCAGGCGTTTACTTGACTGATAACTTCGTTAAGGTAATCTCTTGGTACGACAACGAGATCGGTTACTCTAACAAGGTTCTCGACCTCATCTCTCACATGAAGAAAGTAAACGGTTAATTCCGAAGAATCCCAAATCCCTATCATCGGAGAGTCTGACAGAAGATTATCCCGGTTGACCATCTTATTCTTCACGTAGAATATCCCGGTTGACTATCGGAGTCTGACAGAAGAATCTCCGAAAAAAGGATTTACAATCTACTAAGGCTTAAATCCCCTCCAAAGGCTTAAGCCATAGAATTATCAATCACACAAAAAAGAGCATCAGGATCATTTCTGATGCTCTTTTTCTTTTATTCACCCCAATCCGATTCCACATCCCCAATTCCCCCTTATTATACCCTCTTGATCACGATCTCCCACTATCATTCAATATCTCTCACTATCATTCAATATCTCTCACTATCATTCAATATCTCTCACTATCTCTCAATATCCCTCACGAGTCCTCACGAGTCCTTCAGATTATTCAGATGATTCCGGATTTCCGGCGATATGAAGCGATAAAAACATATTGCCAAGCGAGATTGACATTCCGGAATTAAGAGATCTACCAATTGAAGATTGCAATTTTAAGGCAGTTTCAGAGCGTTTTTGACAGTTTGCAATTATTCCACTTGACTTTATCAGGGATACTATACATAATTATTAAATTTTGCCAAGTAATTTAGAGATTTTTTGCTAATTAGAAGATTAATTCTTTCTTTTTGCTATATATCATTTTGCTATATAAATAAAGAGTTTTGTTACATTTTCCTAACAAATAGATATATTTTGAAAAAAATCATAAATTTTAATTAAAAAATTTTGTCAAATGCAAAATTTTTATCATCTTTGCATCGACAATAAATGTCAAAGATAACAAACGCCCTTCATACGTTATCAAGTCTACCCGATTGAAACGTAAGTAAGACCGGGATTATGCGATCAGCATCGGAGTCAGCGACTCCGGCAGATCGAATAATAACTCATTAGATTTGTTTATCATACCATTAAATAGTGGTAAAAATATATAAAGTGAAAATTCGATGTATTCAATTTGGCAAGTATGCCTACCTTATTGTCGAGATGACAACAATGGATTTTAAATCCGGTCGGCATGTCTATCGGAAACTTCATCCGGCTTTGAAGACCGGTAGATATTGCCTTTCATAGGGATAAAAAATAAGTAAATAAGCCGGACGACATCGCTGCTGCTTCTGTGGCTATTTACCGGTTTTGTTGCTAATCACTGCCGGCGCAAAAGCAGGAATGTCAGTACGTGTCGTTAAAAAAGATTGTTTGGTTGAATATTGGTAAGAATAAAAAAAGGCATTTTCGCGAGAAAATGCCTTTTTTACATATTATATGCGGAACTGAAGTATAGCCACTGAACCATCAGAGAATCTTACTTCACACTTTAGCCGTAAGAATCTTTCCAGAAGCCTATAGCCGTGAGAGTTCTTTACTTCACGAGTTTGAGTGTGTAGTTGAGACTATCGCTCACTGCGGGCTCAAACTGCGCGTTGACCATAGTGAGGGTTGAATCCGAGGATACCTCGAAGTAGAGGTTGTCGGTGGCTTTGGCATGTGAGTCCTTGAGGTCTTTCACGAGGCGGAGATATTTCTTGCCGTTCTGTTCCACTACGGTGAAGTCGCCTTCAGATTTGAAACTCTCGCCATCTTTCACAGTGCCGATGCTATCTGTGGCGAGGATTGTCTCTACGAGGTCGTAGTCACCTTTCTTGAAGCCGTGGTCATCGTCATAGTCGAGTTTGAGTGTGTAGCGGATGCCGGCGTCGCTATCGGCTGCGGGCAATATGCCGGTGTAGACCTTATCTTCGTCCATACCGTTGGCGCAAGCCTTGTCATCACACTTATGACCGCCATTACAAGCCGCCATTCCTAACATTGCAACGGCAGCCGCCGCCATAAAAATAGTTTTCTTCATAACAATTTGTTTTAGTGAGACGATCCCGGGGCTGCCCCCTATATCTGAATCAAGTGGCAGCGATCGCCTCGAATGAATATATTTACTTAGTATATAACGAAATATCTACTCTAATAGTTCGAGTCTAAATATTAATTACACTCATACATTTTACTATAAACGTACTTATACGCATACGAATATAAAAAAAAGGGCGTGTAGCCCTTGGTTTATATAATTTGGGTTATATCAATTTAGGAGAAGAGGGGAGGTCATGGTGGAAGATGGTCATCGGGGTTTGCCGACGGCTTTATTCAGACCGCCATGCCGATAATCATCATTCCTGCACATATAAGTGCGCTTATTAAATATTTCATAGTCAAATTAAGATTTTTAATAATTAAAATTAATAATTCTTTGTGTGTTCTTCTTATAGC
>CAMWSV010000169.1 GCA_947177015.1 uncultured Porphyromonadaceae bacterium | reverse complement strand
CCATACGTGAGTTATTCCTTTTTTATAGCAACAATTTATGTTATAACAACAATTTATCTTATATCAACAAATTATTTTTATACCAACAACTTACCATAATTTGATCTTATGATATTAAGCCTCCGGATAATTCAGATTTTCATTACGCGGATTTTCAAGTATCTCCACAAGATATTTATGAGCGGCTTCTTTGGCAGCCTTCAGATCCATGAAAGTATAGTTGCCGCAATCTCGCGGAGTCGCTCCCGGAATTTCTCCTTCAAAATCGGCGATGAAACCGAAAGTATCCTTCAATAGCGGGAGAATTTCCTCGCTCTCATAGTTGCCGGAAAGGATAAGATAGTTACCGGTAGCGCATCCCATGGGACCCCAGTAAATCACGCGATCCTTCCACTCTGCATTGTTACGCAAAAAAGTGGCGGCCAGATGCTCTATGGCATGAAGAGCCTGAGGCGACAATGCGAGTTCACGATTTGGGCGAGTCATGCGAATATCAAACGTAGTGAGTACATCGCCGGAGGGTGTCACATCGCGCCGCGATACAAAAATTCCGGGTTCAAGTACATTATGATTAATTGTGAAACTGGGTATCTTTTCCATCAGAAAATTCAAATAAAGACGTTATAAAAATATAATATGCAAATTTACTTATTTTTTGCGGAATTAGAGAGAATAATATTTCATATATAGTAAATTTTCATTAATTTTGTGAAATATGAAAGGAATCGTTCTCGCCGGCGGATCCGGCACTCGTCTATATCCAATCACCAAAGGTGTGTCAAAGCAATTATTGCCTATCTATGACAAGCCGATGATTTATTATCCCATTTCGACACTTATGCTTGCCGGAATAAGGGAAATTCTGGTCATATCCACCCCTGATGATCTGCCGGGTTTCCGCAGATTGCTCGGTGATGGCAGCGACTTCGGTGTGAAATTCTCATACGCTGAGCAACCCTCGCCCGATGGCTTGGCGCAGGCTTTTATCATTGGCAAGGACTTTATAGGCGATGATGATGTATGCCTTGTATTGGGCGATAATATCTTCCATGGTGCAGGATTCTCAAGGATGCTCGAAAAAGCAGTTGAAGATGCGCGTGCTCATAAAAAAGCCACAGTATTCGGATACTGGGTTGACGATCCGGAGCGCTACGGCGTGGCGGAGTTTGATAAAGAGGGTCATTGCCTTTCGATTGAAGAGAAACCTCAACATCCTAAGTCGAATTATGCAGTGGTAGGACTTTATTTTTACCCTAACAGTGTGGTTGACATAGCCGCAAACATCAAGCCATCAGCACGCGGCGAACTTGAGATCACCTCAGTGAATCAGGTGTATCTCAAGATGGGAGTGCTGAACGTGTCTACAATGCCGAGAGGTTTCGCATGGCTCGATACCGGCACTCACGATTCGCTTGCCGAAGCATCTATATATGTGGAAGTACTCGAAAAACGTCAGGGGCTTAAGATAGCATGTCTCGAAGGGATAGCCTATCTTCAGAATTGGATCTCACGCGAAAAAATTATTGATTTGGCAAAGCCGATGCTCAAGAATCAATATGGCAGATACTTGATGAAATTGGCTGAGGAGTATGAACGAATCCCTAATCCCGATCTTGATTGAGAAAAATATATGGAAATAATTGAAACTTCTATCGAAGGGGTTGTAATAATACGTCCGACTATCTTTAAGGATGCACGCGGATATTTCTACGAGAGTTACAATAAGAGAATTTTCGATAATCTTGTGACTCCTGTAGATTTCGTTCAGGATAATCAGAGTAAATCCACCCGTGGCGTTATGCGCGGATTACATTTCCAACGCCCTCCCTACTCTCAGGCCAAATTGGTGAGATGTGTTGAGGGGAAAGTGCTTGATGTAGCCGTCGATATTCGTAAGGGTTCTCCTACTTACGGCCACCACGTGGCTGTGGAATTATCCGCAGAGAATAATCTCCAGTTCTTTATTCCGCGTGGCTTTGCACATGGATTCGCAGTGCTTAGCGATGAGGCAGTGTTTCAATATAAGTGCGATAATTATTACGCTCCTGAAGCAGATGGCGGAATTTCAATTGAAGATACCTCTCTCGGAATTGACTGGCAGATTCCTCTGAACGAGGCTATCCTTTCAGATAAGGATAAGAAGCACCCTCTCCTCTCGGAATTTTATTCCCCGTTTGATTTTGAGGATTTCAAGTGATTACTTCCATTTAATTTTTTTAAGCGTAATGAATATATTAGTCACCGGTGCCAACGGTCAACTCGGCAATTCCATACGTAACGCCTCTGCCGGACAAGAGGATAAATATTTTTTTACCGATGTTGCCGAACTTGATATAACTGATGAGGATGCCGTCACTAAGTTTGTGGATGAGAATGCAATCGATATTATCGTAAACTGCGCCGCCTATACTAATGTTGAGCGAGCAGAGGATGATCCGGAATTTGCAGAGAAACTCAATGCCGGAGCCGTAAGAAATCTTGCGGATGCGATTGCACTCCGCGGCGGACATCTGATTCATATATCTACTGATTATGTGTTCGGAGGGAACTCGGGGAATACTCCTCGCTCTGAGAAAGAACCCACTAATCCTACCGGAGTCTATGGCGTGACTAAACTTCATGGCGAGGAAGAAATCGCTGACTCCGGAGCCAAGGCAATCATACTTCGCACTGCATGGCTATATAGCGAATATGGCAATAACTTCCTAAAGACGATGATGAAACTCACGTCTGAAAAATCTCAGTTAAAAGTTGTGTTTGATCAGGTCGGAACCCCCACCTACGCAGGCGATCTGGCCGCGGCTATTGTAAACATCATCACTGACAGAAAATTTAAAGGCAACGAAGGGATATATCACTTTTCTAATGAGGGAGTTTGCTCATGGTATGATTTCACACAGCATATCGCTATGGAGACAGGTAAATCAGAGAAGTGCGAAATTTTGCCATGCCATTCTGATGAATTCCCCTCTAAGGTGGTGCGTCCAAGTTTCTCGGTTCTTGACAAAACAAAATTCAAGACCGTATTTGGCTACACGATCCCTTACTGGACAGTCTCTTTAGCAAAATGTATCAGTACTCTGAAATAAGTAAAAGATTTATCGGCTATGAAATATAAGAGAAGAATCCTCATCACCGGTGGCGCCGGATTTATCGGAAGCCATGTGGTCAGATTATTTGTTAACAAATATCCTGACTATCTTATTGTAAATCTTGACGCGCTTACATACGCCGGGAATCTCGCCAATCTCATCGATATCGAAAAAGCACCCAATTATCGGTTTGTAAAGGCCGATATTGCTGACCTGCAACGTATGCGTGAGGTGATTGCAGATAATAACATTGATGGAGTGATTCATCTGGCAGCAGAAAGTCACGTCGATCGGTCTATCCGCGATCCTTTCACGTTCGCACGTACCAACGTGATGGGAACTCTCGCACTCCTTCAGGCTGCAAAGGAGTATTGGGAGAGCCGCCCCGAAAAATATGACGGAAAACTATTTTATCATATTTCTACGGATGAAGTATATGGAGCACTCGAACTTACCACACCGGAAGGTATTGAATCTCCGTTCCGCACAAAGGCCTCTGCTGAAAAGCAACATGCCTATGGCACAGATTTTTTTGTCGAAACCTCAAAATATAATCCTCACTCCCCCTATTCGGCTTCAAAGGCTTCGAGCGATCACTTTGTAAGGGCATATCATGATACTTACGGAATGCCTACTATTGTGACAAATTGCTCTAACAATTATGGACCATATCAATTCCCGGAGAAATTGATTCCTCTTTTCATCAATAATATCCGCAACCATAAGCCTCTTCCGGTGTATTGCAAGGGTGAGAATGTACGAGACTGGCTCTTCGTTGAAGACCATGCTCGTGCAATTGATCTTATTTTCCATCAAGGAAAAGTAGCAGACACCTACAATATCGGCGGATTTAACGAGTGGAAGAATATTGATATTGTCAAAGTACTGATCCGCACCGTAGACAAGATCCTCGGGAACCCTGAAGGGTATAGTGATTCGCTAATCACATTTGTCAGTGATAGAGCCGGGCATGACCTCAGATATGCGATCGATAGCCGTAAATTGCAGCAGGAACTGGGATGGGAGCCCTCGTTACAGTTTGAAGAAGGAATCGAAAAGACTGTGAGATGGTATCTCGACAATCAGGAGTGGGTAGATAATATCACCTCCGGTGAATATGAGAATTACTATAAAGAAATGTACGGAAACAAGTAATACTGCCTCCGGAAATGCGGTAGGAATACTTGAAAATTACTATATATAACTGGCGTAAGTATTTAAATCAGGTAATCATCTAATAAAGTTATATTTTGATATTATCCTGATATTTAAAACTTATTGATAAGTAAGTTTGGAAAATTAGCGAATAGTTTATTTTGGAATTTTGAATCAGGAGATTTGG
>CAMWSV010000168.1 GCA_947177015.1 uncultured Porphyromonadaceae bacterium | reverse complement strand
GTAAAAATATGTTTTAAAACATATTTTTACCCAAGTATAATTTCTCCTTTTGATTATTAATCTCACCATAAATCCATAACATCAATTTATGATTGAGTGGAATTTCCGGCGGAATTGGGAGATGATACTTTCGAATCGGCATTGCCATTTGCACCAGCCTCTTTATCCTCATCTTCAGGAAGGAAGTTGCCTTGTCCCATCACGAGGCCGCGTTTATTATATGACTGGATGATATTTGTAATATAAACTGTGAATATCGGAAACAGCATCATGCCTAATGCCGCCATTACTACGGATAATATTCTACCTACAGGTGTGACTGCAATGATGTTTGAGCCAACGGTTGTCATATCCATTGCTGCCCACCACAGGGCGTCATCATAGTTATTTACGAGTGGATTCACGTTAACCTCAAATACGAAGAAAATCACACTGGAGAAGTAGAGTGTTGCTACCAGTGCCAAAACGTACGAAAGGAAGAGTCCTGTGGCACGATTAGCGGTAAGCCAACTTACTACTAATGCTAAAGCATATCCACCTCTGACAAGTGGAATATATCGAAGCAGATATTCCACTTTTGATGAAAACGTTAAATCAAGATAATCAAAGATTGCCCAGTAGGGGATCGCAACAAGGAAAAACACGAAGTGGGTAATGAGATAGTGCCATTTCTTTTCTGAGAGTGCCCATTCCAGGAAAAAGTCAACTAAGAACAATATACAGATCCAGAACTGAATCTGCATAAATCGAGGTTCCTGATAAAATGCGATATTCTTAAAAGTATCGATCGAAATAGAGATCACAAGGAATAATGACAACAACAATACCGATATGTGAAGCCAGAAATACAGAAGTTTCCTTCTATGTGTCTCCTTAAGTGAATAGAGGTGCGCCATAATATTTACAATAAAGATTAATTTTACATTTATTTTTCTATATTAACCTTTATTGATTATTAATGGTTCATTTCATTCTAATCATATCTATTCGATATGCAGTATTTGAAGTACGTTTAAGTCTGCTAAGATTGTGTCTCTCTCGCCATCTGCCACAATTTTCCCTTCGTTCATGACAATCACCCGGTTACATAGTTCATTCACTAAGCCAAGATCATGAGTGGCAATTATCTGCGTATGGCTGAATGTCTTGAGCAAATTAATTAATTCTCTTCTTGCACCGAAATCAAGATTGGAGGTAGGTTCGTCCATTACCAGCACTGATGGATTCATAGCGAGAACTGTAGCAATTGCAACGCGTCGTTGCTGACCACCCGATAAGTTTAATGGACTCTTGGTGCGCAGATGTGTGGTTCCAGTCTTTTCAAGGGCCATAAAGACTCTTTCTTCAACTTCTTTGGGCGGAAGATTCATATTGATCGGACCGAAAGCCACATCTTCTTCCACTGTAGGCATAAATAACTGGTCGTCCGGATCCTGAAATACCATTCCTACACTTCGTCTAATATCCGATATCGTTTTCTTAGTGACAGGTATTCCACCGATATTGACCTCTCCGGATGTGGCTTTAAGAAGTCCATTACAATGAAGCAATAAGGTTGATTTACCCGCTCCGTTATTTCCTAACAGAGCAACTCTTTCCCCATGAGCGATATATAAATCAATATCTTTAAGTGCTTTATATCCATCGGGATATGTATAGGATACGTTTGTAAATTTTATATAATGATGGCTCATGACATATATGCTGTTATAGTGGAAGTAGAAATTTACCAATCTTATATCCTGAAAATTTAGGTTGATTTCAGGTCGAAATAAACACTTTTATCTAAAAAATATAGATGATAAATCAGTAAATCGCAGGAGCGGAAGTACTGTTCCCCATGTGAGGAGATATAAAATATTACTAAAACTGAGTTTATGTTGCATATTGCTGATATAAGTATGGTAATCAATCATTTCACCCTTAAAACCTCTTGCCGACATAGCCTTTGAAATTCTTTCAGATCTGTCAATGCTTCTTAAAAAGAGTTGACCTACAAATGCACTCCACATTTTCAAGGGATATTTTTTACGACCGTAGCCACGCGCCATTCTGGCATTTCGCATAGTTATTGTCTCCTTAAGTATCACCATAATATATCTGTATACAAATTGCAGTTGATCGGTAATAAAAGAAGGTATTCCAAAACGTCGCATAGTACGGCAAATAGAAATAAAACCGTTACTTTCGATAAGAATAATTACACTTTGCAAAGCGAAAACACCTCGGATACATATAGAAATTAACGATATCCACCCCTGGGTAATATTAAAACTTCCTATAGTCGCTACTACTGAATGTTGATACAAAGGATTAAATATACCTATAAAAATACATAGTGGCAGAATTATCAATGACTTTAGAAATACTTTGCCGTAGGTTTGACCCGCACATGCACATGCGATGATGGGGTAGAGCCCCATCCATATCAGCATTGTAACTCTGTGTAAAGGAATGGATAATAAAAGGCATAGGTATAGAATTGTAATAGGTAACGCCACTAAAGGGTCCGGAAAAGCCCTATACGATTTGTGCTTCTCCAGATCTTGTAATGTCTGAAATACTTTATCCAGTTTACCCATCTGCCTGAAATCACTCTTTTGATGAAGAATTTTTACGTTGCCTGCGTGTTATCAGATAAGTTATACTCCATACGACGATCAATACCATTAATGCCCCCAAAATACCTGATAAATTATTATCGTAGTCAGGCATTATAGAAGTAGATGTTCGTACTCTATCGGCAGCAATCGCTATTGCATCTGAGGATGCGATCAACTCCGTTGAACCCGTAATTTTTTCAATACTCCATTCCAATCCATCCGGATATTCGGATGCTAAAAATGCAATACCTCCTCCCAATATCAATGCGCCGATACCAAAACCAATCAAAACATTTTTAATATTTTTCAATGCATCGGATTGATCAGTATGGAATTTATATAGAATATTCGGACGGGATTTTACCACAAAAATGAGGATTGCCGCGGTAGCCAGTCCTTCTCCGATCCCAATAAAGAGGTGTATTCCGGTCATCAGAGATATAAACGTCCTAAATGGAAGGGCTGTGAGCCCGGAAAGATATGTTTCTAACACTACTCCGAGTGCTCCTAACTCCAGCCCTATCATGCTTGCAGCCAATGATGCAACAATAATTTTAACGTTGTTGGGGCGCGACCCAACAATAGGACGAAAAATTAATGGATATGCTACTAATGTAGACATGGCCGCCATATTGAGTATATTGCATCCGAGTGCCAGTAATCCGCCATCGGCAAAGATCATACACTGAATAATCAATACTGAAGTCAGCGTGAGGAATGCGGCCCACGGACCCAGGAAGGAAGCCAATAATATTCCACCGATAATATGCCCCGAAGAACCCGTGCCGGGAATTGTGAAATTAATCATCTGGGCAGCAAATATAAATGCTCCCAAAACCCCCATGAGAGAAACAATCCCTAAATTCGATTCCTTTTCTTTATTAACTTTATATCCTGCCAGACCTAATAATCCGGTTGCAACCACTCCGGCTCCAAGCGCGATAGGTGTGCTGACAAGAGCATCTGCCATGTGCATAGTCTATAATAAGTTAGTATAGTGTAAGTATGGATACAACAATAAATTTAAGTCGTCTGTGATAACAGGCAGCCTAAATTTATAAACTTATTTGCATTTAAGAATAGTAATTAATTTCCATTGGGATTATAAGGAACATAGTGATAGCCCAAGGCATTCAGTTCCATACCGACTCCGAAGAGATATAGTTGCTTCAAAGCAACCTGATAAGCACGAACGGCATCGGCTGTTCCAGCCTCAAATTGTGAACGATGCAGGGCGCTCAATACTCTTGAAGCACATTCACCGACAAGTGAACTTACTTTCTCCGCCTCTTCTTTATCAAGATGCAGAATATCATACAAGACGTAATCATCAAGTTCATCATAACCTTTACCGTCTTTGATCTTTGCATATAATTGTGCTCCGGTCTCCTTGCCGTATTTCTCCCAATCTTCATCCCAATAAACTGCAAGCGCCATACCCACAAACATTATCCAGCCCAATGACACAATAGGATAATCCTGAAATTCTCTTGCCCCATCCGGCAGATACGCTTCTTCTATAGAGGGCCAGAGTTCCTCTATATCAGGACACTCAGGAAATTTTTCATCAATGCGGTCTTCACTACGCAGAAAGCGGTGAAGATCATCTTTAATACTATCTGAAAATTGCTTGATATCCATAATTAAAAAATTTAAAAGATTATGATTGAATTAAAAAATTTAAAAGATTATGATTGTTTAATATTAACTTAGAGAGTACTCTCGACGTATGAATACTTTCCGACTTCTATAAACTGAAAACGTTTTTATTGATAGAAAGGTTGAAAAACAGCAGGAATGTTTTATATAATGTATAATTCAAAAAAACTTAAAAAGAATAACATTTGTTAATATTAA
>CAMWSV010000167.1 GCA_947177015.1 uncultured Porphyromonadaceae bacterium | reverse complement strand
CCTCCAGTAATTGTAAATTACAATCATGAAATAAAAAATCCTGCCGAATTTTCGGCAGGATTTTTTATTGGAGTTATTGGAGTTATTGGAGTTATTGGAGTTATTGGAGTTATTGGAGTTATTAGAGTTACCGGAGAATACGATAATTCCGATAAATCCTTTCAATTATTTAGCAGGAGTGGATGGCGCTTGAGGTGCCTTGGCTGAGTCGCCGGGATATCCCTGAGCAGGATCGGTAGGAGTTCCGCCATGCTGCAGGAAGGGGTAGGGGAGTCCTGTGAAGAAGTTCGGGTTGGCTCCGGCTTCGAGTATGCCATTGAGAATAGTGTCGCGACCGGAGGCATTTTCGTTGGTGAAGAGTCCGAAGTGTGCCATCATCACTGCAACGTGTTCGAAGATTGATGACTGAATAGCCTCGTATGCAAGCCACTTGGAAGTGGTGGTGAAGCAGTATAGTTGCAGCGGAATACCCTGCGAAGTCTGCGCCAGGGTAGAAAGGAAGCAATCGTCTGCCGGATCGTGACTGATGTGTGCATTTGCATCGAGGTAAAGTTTCAGATATGCGCGGAATACACCGAGGTTTGTTTCGATGCTGCCATCTACCAATCCCTCACTATTGAAAACATTCTCAATCTTACCGGCATCTCGCTGAGCAATCTTCTTTTTAATCCAATCTGCAAGGAGAGGCAATTTGGCGTATTCAGCGAGCAGATCATCGTCAATGGGACGAATTGAATCTGCATCTATCATATAACTGCGGCAGATGCGACGGGTTTGAGACTCCTGCATGGGCCGATAGTTGGTAAACGAACCTGATACAAGACTATAGGGGGGCAATGTGGTGACGGTCTTATCGAAATTCTGCACCTTAACGGAGGTGAGTGTGACTTCGATTACATTACCGTTGGCATCTGTGCCCGGCACCTTGATCCAGTCGCCCACATGAAGCGAATCATTCTCAGAGAGTTGAACACCTGCCACCACACCGAGAATACTATCCTTGAATACCAACATCAAGACGGCGGCAAAAGCCCCCAGACCTGCCAGAAGACTGCCGGGTGATTTATTGACTATGATGGCGACTACTATTATAATGGCAAGAATCCATACAATACCCTTGATGAGTTGCAAAAGACCTCGCAAAGGGAGTTTCTTTTTGTTCTCGCGTGAGTCAATATGGCTATAGATCACCATAGCGAGAGTATTGATTGAGACGGACACCACGAAGATTATGTAGATCCAGGTGAGTCGGGAGAGCCAAGAACCTAATGATGCGCGCCCCGTCATTGTGAACTGAAGGAAAATCAGGAATACGATAGCCGGCACGATACGGCAGGTCTTCGAGAAGAATTTCATATCGCGCAGACGGGTATATATATCGTACTTCAGGATCTTGGAGAGGTGATCTACAATCATGAGGATGATCCACTTCACCACCTGACCGATACAGATAGCAATCAAGAACACTAAAGCGGCGTATAGCACGGTGACGAGTGTGGGATGATGTTCGAGTCCGAAGATGTTGAGCACCCACTTCACGGCGTGCATGATCCACTGCGCCACTGTATAGTAGCCCGCTTCTGTGGCAGCCGACAGTTCTACTTTCGGCACCACCTTCTCAGCCTCAGCCTCTGTGATGAGCAGTAAGAAACTTGATAATAGATTCATAATATCTGAATTTGATTTTTTTTGATTAATTTGATTATTAAGGAAGTTTAATCCAAAATGCTCTTATACACATATAATTTAAAATAGTTAAAAAATGTTTTCTAAACAACAAAGGATTTGTTTCTTTCGCCCGGCAACAGAATCAATTATGCTGCTTCGCTAAGAAACAAATCCTATGTGAAGAAATCACCGTAAAAGAGCCGGATAATTTCCTGAATACTATAATACTATTTTGAAATAACGCTAAGGCTTTATTTGGAGGAGATTCCAATTAATAATTGTTCTTTTCCCCGTAATTTATCCTTTTTATCCCGTAATTTATTCTTTCTTGTAATTAATTATCGGCTCTTATTACAAGTGTAGGAGAACAGGGGATGGGATGAGAGTTATCTAATCACCACTTTTGAAGACTTACCATCGTGCACCCTGATATAGATGCCGCTCTTGGGATTATCCACGCGCACACCCTGTAGGTTGAAATAGACGGGTGCTTTCACGATATCGATGGGGAAGACTTCTACGCCGGTGGATGTAGAGAGACTCACCTTCATCTTGTCGAGGTCTGCTGTGACGGAGTATATGCCGGGGGTAACTTTCCAAGCGTTGCAAGCCATTGCTTCCGGGCCGGGGGCAAATCTGTGGATTGAAGCCGCGAGCGAAAGATATTCAGCATTGGATACTGCGCCATAGCGGTCAGCCTTATTGGCAAGATCCCAATCTCCATCTTTATTATCGAGTTGAGAGAGGAAACTGAAATAAGCATAGCCATCGCCGGAGTCGTGCAGCGTTACGGCAGTCCAAGTATAAACATTGCCGGATTTATTATCCTGGACGAGACCACGGGCGCTTGCCCAATCCATGCCGTTGACGTTGCCGATGAGATAGAGATTGGCAGGAGCGTTAACCGGAGGAACGGGAGTATTGCCACCACCTTGGTATACACCCTTATCGGCAGCATGGGTATAGAGATGATTTGCCACTGCGGTAAAATCGCCGGTCTTGGTGGCATCTCCATCGCCGGCATTGAAGAGCAACCCGGTGGTGCCGGCTGGCACGGTGTATTCCCAGATATTGCCGGAAACCTTCTTCATTGCCACACCTGGATATGCAGGAGATTCTACCGGCCAGTAATATACGAAGGGGGTGGGCCAGCCGGTAGAGGAATTATCGTAATATACGTTAAAGGGGTCGCCGGATGGAGCGGGAGGAGTGACAGGGTCGTCAGGTGTCGATATAACTCCGGTATGCGACCATACGCAGTAATCTGTGCCGGCAGTGCGGATGTCGGCGTTGGTGTAGCCATCGGGCGATACCATGGTGCCACCGACTTTAACTACCAGTGTTCCCTTGGTGCCGGTGACTTCTGCCATATAGCAGTCTCTCGACGAACGGAGTACTTTCACCTGACTCTGATTATGAATGCCGCAGGCGTTGCGCACGGCGATGAGTGCCTGAATTTCGGCTTTATGATCCACATAATGAGGCCAGAAGACACAAGGTGTGCCCGGTGAACAAAGTATAAACGCATTTGCGGCGACTACATTGCCGTTAAACTTAGAGCCATCCCGATACGTGTCGTGATTATCAACGAAAGTGACTGCATATTGCGGATAGCCGTAGTGGATGAGTCCGGCAGGCTGATCTGTGGTGCCGTTTGCTTTCCATACGAGTTTGGTGAGGTCGCCCGAATGGAATGCCTCATTAATGGCGTATTTACAGGGGAAGTCGAAGGCGGCGCTCTGTCTGCCGGTAGCCTCAATCCATGATGCCACCGCATCGTAATTGCCATCCCAATATTCACCTACTGAATATTTAGGATGGGAATATTCATTATATATTTTGTTGTAATATCCTGAATAACCCTTCACCATGTCATATCTGAACCCTGCATAGCCGAGATCGTCGATGAGGAATTTGCAATAGTTCTTGCAATTTCTCTGCACTTCGGAGTTTGTATGGTCGAGGTCGCGAGATCCATCGAAGTTTTCGCCTGTATCGGGAGCGCCGGTGGGTTTTGCCTGTCCGGTAGCCCACGCCACTTCATCATTACTGCAGATGTGTTGCGGTCCGAGTTGATACGTCACGCCGTTCCACGTCTCAGCGGGGAAGTTGGTCCAGTTGCTCACGCCGCTGCGATGGTTGATTACTACATCTTCGATGATATCGGTGCCCTTGGCTTTGAAAGTTTTAATCATCTCACGCAACTGCGTTTCAGTGCCGAATGAGGTGTTATGATTGGTAAACCAATACACGGGATCATATCCCATGCCCGGATTGCTGGCTGCCTTAGCAGAATTGGGTACCCAGATTACTTTGAAATTCTTGGAGAGTTCATCGCTTAATTTGGTAAGGGAAGTCCACTTGGTGTTGTTGACACCGGAATAGGAATCCCAGGCGAATCCCTGAAGCATAACGCCCTCAAAACGTTCGGGCCATGCATAGTTGGCGGCTCCCGTATTGGCGGCGCAAGCGCACACAGCCAAAAGAGTCAGCGAGTTTTTGATAAACTTCATGATATATACGGTTTTTTAAGTAAAGTGACTAAATGTGGGTCAATTCAGAAGAGGTCAAGTCTGAAACTCTGCGATAAGGTGAAAGCCATGTCAGCGGAGTGTAAAAAGTGTGTAAAAAAAGAGTCGCTGTGGAAGCGACTCTTTGGGGAGGTTCCAACCAGATTCGAACTGGTGTGAACGGTTTTGCAGACCGGTACCTAACCACTCGGACATGGCACCATTCATATTTCAAAGGTGTAATCCCATCCCTTTCTTTAGTTAAGGAATTATTTGTATTTTTTATCCCTTTGCGAGTGCAAAATTAGACAATTCTGTTGAAACCACCAAATTTTTCTGCAAATTTTTCTAAAATTATTTGCAATTTCCTAATTATCACCCCTATAAGATTACTT
>CAMWSV010000166.1 GCA_947177015.1 uncultured Porphyromonadaceae bacterium | reverse complement strand
ATTGGAGTTATTGGAGGGGATTGGAGTTATTGGAGGGGATTGGAGTTATTGGAGGAGATTGGAGTTATTGGAGGGGATTGAGAGAGGTTGCGGCAGTTAGTGTTTGCAGCCGCAGCCGCAACCGTGGTCGTGATCGCAGCCGTGGTCGTGGTCGTGATCGCAGCCGCAACCGCCGTCGGAACATTCTCCGCAATCGTTGTGTGAGCCGCAACCGCCGCAACCGCATCCGTGAGCGGGCTGGAGTTCTTCGGGAGTGGCGTCACGCACTTCGATGATTTCGCCGGCGTATTTCACTGTCTTGCCTGCAAAGGGGTGGTTGAAGTCCATCTTTATACCTTTGTCATCGATTTCAAGCACCTTGCCGAGGATACGGAACCCTTCGGCAGTCATCATCGGGAGTTCGGCACCTACCTTAACTTCCTCAGCGAGTTTGCCGTCGCGTTCGAAGATCTCTTTTTCGAGAATGACTACGTTATCGTCATAGCGGTCGCCGAAGGCGGCTGCCGGGGGGAGCACCACTTCAAACTTGTCGCCTGCGGCGAGGTCTTTCATTGCGGCGATGAGTCCGGGCACAACTTCGTGGCTGATGCCGTAGATCATTTCATCGGGAGCGTCTGCCTTGGCTTCGAAAAGGAGTTCGCCATCGGCGTCGTTATAGAGTTTGTAGGCGTATTTAACGTATTTGCCGGGTCCTACTTTCTGAGTATTTTCCATATATCTTGAGTATTTGTTTTTTTTTTGATTGGAATTATTGGAATTATTGGAATTATTGGAATTATTGGAGAGATTGGAGTAATTGGAATTATTGGAGGGGATTGGAGTATTTGGAATTATTGGAGAGATTGGAGTAATTGGAATTATTGGAGAGATTGGAGTAATTGGAATTATTGGGACTTCGGGCTTGCGCCCTCATCACAGATGCAGGTCTTGACTCTCAACTCTCTCAAATTATTCGGCGGGAGTCTCGTCGGGGGAGAGGATGGTGGTGAAGTCATCGTCGGCGGCGGGGAAGTCGTCGGCGTCGGGGGTGATCTTGTGCTGGGTGCTTCCGGAGGAGTTGGGGTCGGAGTCGCCGGCTTCGGGGTGTTTGAGGTCATATTGCTCTGTGAGCGGACCCACGTTGAAGTAGAAGCCGGATACCGGACGTGCGGGCTTGCGCTTGGCATCCGCATCGGGCTGTACACTGATGTAGTCGAATCCGTCGGAGGGGAAGTCTACCGATACCGGTTCGTAGCCCAGCAGTTGGATTATATTGTACTCGTGCATCGGGTAGATTACGTAGAAGGCGTTCTCCATGGAGTCGCCGCTACCGGTGGATTTGATGGCGCCGAGTATATTTTCGAGTCTGTATTCCCATATTTTAGCCTTCATGGCATTGCCCATTTCCTGGGATGCGTGCACGAGCACCGACATCTGGCGCAGGTCGAAGGGATTATCTTTGAGCGAGAGTTCCACAGCCGTAGCGAGTTCGCGCAGCGTGCGCTTGTAGGTGTTGGAGATGCGTTCCTTCTTCTTCTCGGCTTCGTGTCCGGAAATCTTGTTGGCTTTGACGAGTTTGTTGAGCGAGTCGGTCACGGTGGTGAGTCGCGCTTTCTGCTCGTTTACGATCTGCAGGATCGAGTCGGAGACAGCGTTGTATGGACTGGTGCGGTAGGGGTCGTAATCCTCCTGAAAGAGATAGCCGAGATATAGATTCCGGTATTGCTCCTGAGTCATCGATGTGTCGTTGCGGTTGTAGAGTTTCATCAGTTTGGGGAAGTAAAACTCGTTGCGCGGATCGAGAGTCTGGCGGGCGATTTTGTCGAAATCGGGTTTTTCTACTGTGATCTTCTTTGTGGGGCGCACCCTGGCGGCATCGGCGGGGAAGGCGCCGAGGAGGATTGCCGCTAAGATGAGGGCTAAATATATCGGGTTATGTAATTTCTTTACAGCCATTTCAATCAGGGTATAATTCGGGTTCAGTTTCCGGTGGCGGCAATGAGAATCACGGCGGGCACGGAGAGTTGGGCGGCGGTGACGAGCACCGGGAATCCTTTGGCGAGGAGATATTTGAAGAATCTGCCGGAGGGGAGATTGACGTCTCTGCCGTCGGGGGTATTGGTAAACATCAGGAATCCGAGGAAGATGCCGGCGGCGATCCCGATGATAGCGAGTGCGTAGAGGAGGTTGAGGTTGGTGGTGAAGGTGCATCCGAGGAGCCCTATCGCCAATCCGGCTATGGCACCCACCTCCATATATACCACTCCGCGGCTCTGCTGGCGCACGGCAGGGTTCTGCATCATGATGATCATCATCACGAGCAGGGTGATGACGAGCCAAGAGAGTTGCATCCCTCCTGTGAGGTGGAAGATGGAGTAGCCATCTTTTTTGGCGAAACTCAGCACGAGGAGGGCGCAGAAGGATAGGGCGGGACCCAGGATAATTCTCTTCGGGAGTGCCAAGAATGCGCCGAGCCAAAGCAGGCAAGCCAATATGATCAGAAATATCATCATAAGAGTAGATTCTTTAAAGATATAACGCTGATTCGTGTTAAGATATTTGCCCGGTGAGTGAATAAATCTTAAAAAATATTGAATCGGAAGCCGGCAAGGAGCCGCTAAGGCGGCTACCCGGAGGCGGGGTCTATTCTTTTGGGGAGTCGGGTTTCTTTTTGAGTTCGGGATAGGCTACCCGGGTGTGGTAGATTGTGGCGAGGCGCTTCTTGAAGGTGGATTTGATGGTCTCTACTTCGGCGAAGGAGAGGGGGGATTCCTTGAGCAGGCCGTCGGCAATCTGGGAGTCGATGATTTTGTCTACGAGGTTGTCGATGTTCTGCTGGGAGTAGTCATTGAGGCTGCGCGAGGCGGCTTCCACGCTGTCTGCCATCATCATGATTGCAGTCTCTTTCATCTGCGGGTTGGGACCCGGATAGCGGAAATCTTCGATATCTACGGGTTCGCCGTTGCTTTCATTCACGGCGGTGTTGTAGAAGTATTTGGTGATTCCTGAGCCATGATGCTGGCTGATGAAATCTTTGATCACCTGCGGGAGTTTGGCTTTCGAGGCGAGTTGCAGGCCGTCGGTGACGTGCGAGATGATTTTCTTGGCGGAGGTCTGCGGTGCGAGTCCGGCATGGGGATTGATGCCGTGCTGGTTTTCGGTGAAGAATACGGGGCTCTCCGTCTTGCCTATATCGTGATATAGCGCTCCGGTACGCACGAGTTGCACATTGGCGTCGATGGCGCGCGCGGCCTCGGCGGCGAGAGTAGACACCTGCATGGAGTGCTGGAAAGTGCCGGGGGCCTCCTCGGCGAGACGCCGCAGCAGCGGATGATTGATGTCGGAGAGTTCCACCAGAGTCACCGTTGAAGTGAATCCGAAGGTCTTCTCCACCACGAGAATCAGGATATAAGCGAATGAGAGAATCAGCGAGTTGAACACAAAGAGGAGAGCCAGACGCGATGAGAATGTAGAGAGGTTGCCGTCTGTGGCGAGGATTATGGTGCCGTAGGCGATGCAGTACACCACCAGAGTGATCACGGCTGTGCGCAGCAGTTGAGAGCGCTTCGAGAGGTGATGGATGCTGAAAGTGGCGGCGAGTCCGGCGGCGAGTTCGAGCACTATGAACTCAAACTGATAGGTGGCGATAAGCGCCATGAGCATCACAGACGAGAGGAGAGCGAAAATTCCGGTGCGCGAGTCGAAGAATACCATCACTATGATGGGGATGATGGCAAAGGGCATCACGTATATCAGGATGGGGTTATATTCGAGCACGAGTGTGGACACCGCCACGAAGAGGGTGATGAATGATACGAGGAAGGTGAGGAAACGCAGATTATTGAAAATCTGCTTGCGATAGAGCGCGAGGAAAAGGTAAAACATCACCCAGCAGAGGAAGATATATACCCCCTGCCCGATGTAATAGTAAGTGTGGGAGGTGTCGGTGCTGTGGCGGGCGGCGAGCATCTCCTGATAGGTGTTGAGGTTGGTGAAGATCTGCGGGGTTATGATTTCGCCGCGGTCGACGATGCGCTGCCCTTTCTTGATGACGCCGAGAGCGCCGGTGGCTGCGAGATACTCCTGGCTGCGGTATTTGCGGTCGGTGACGGAGTCGAGCACCACGTCGGGCACGAGGGCGGCGGTGAGAGTGCGCGCCACGTCAGCCGGTAGTTGATGGCGTTGTCTGCCGGTAGCGGCGGCGTAAGCCGAGTCAATAAATTCGAATGCCTCTTTCTGGGTGAGCAGATCGAGCCCTTCGAAGGTGCGGATGATGGCGTCTTCCCCGTCATTCTCCCTCATGGCGCGGTATTTGGTGTTATTGCCGGTGATGATGAAGTGGTATAGATCCGGGGCTGCGATTCCGCGCTGATATGCTTCATCGACGTATCGGGTGAGCAGGGCGGCATCGGCGGGAGTGGTCTCATTGGCGATATGGCGCCGGAAGAGATCGATCTGGCGTGCCGCCACATCATCCTGATACATTGCGAAGGGGATGAAGTTCGCCTCAATGCTATCCTTCATCTGCCGCGCCGAGGTGGAGTCGCGCAGAATGGGGGTATCGAATTCGGCGGTGAGCAGAGGGTATTTCCAGGGTTGATTGAGTT
>CAMWSV010000165.1 GCA_947177015.1 uncultured Porphyromonadaceae bacterium | reverse complement strand
TTAACAAAAACTCACCAACTCACCAACGCAAACCCCCAAAATAATAGAAATAACCCCAAATAATAATTCCCGATATAATCAGTCACCGGCGGCGGGATAAGGATTTTTTAACACTTTAACAGGGTTTTGTACTTGACCCGATATATCGGGATTGAGAATGGATTGGGAAATATCGGGATTGGGAAATAAGAAATAAAGGGCGTGTCACCAAGACAGGCCCTTCACACTAAGTCACACTCATTAAATAGCTTTTGTAGTGAAGCGTTTCCACTTCTTATTCCAGCATTCACATGCTCTTTATTCTAATAGAACTGATAAACGATTATTGCTTTTACATTTTAACTGTCAAATTGAGTTAAAATACTCACTATGACTAACCAATCATTAGCTCTTTTGCACTGCAAAGTTATAAAGAATTTTTGGGCTTGTCAAGAGTTTGGGCAAAAAATTTTATTAAATAGTGCAAAATTATTATTGATTGTCAATAATTGATTGGAGAGTTTGGATAGTTTGGGCTATCTGATGGCGCGATTCGAGTAGATTTGAATCGAGCCGGATGCGGGCTTTACTGTAGTGGGGACGACGCGCGGCGAGGTGAGTTTCGATGAATGAGGGGAGTTGTTCGGGTGTGAGTTTCATCACTATGGGCCGTTTCCCTTTTGCTTCGAGCAGCCTTCGGGTGGTGGTGGGGATATCGGCGTCGAGCCATACGGTGATCCCTTGTGAGTTCATATAGTCCATGTTGTCGAAGAAGCAGGGGGTGCCACCTCCGCAAGAAATCACGGCATCGCAGAATTCACCGACTTCGCGGAGCATGGCGCGTTCGATTTGGCGGAAGCGTTCTTCCCCTTCTTCGGCGAAGATTTGGGAGATGCTTTTGCGGAAACGCTGTTCGATATAGAAGTCGAGGTCGATGAATTGTAGACCATTTGCTTTGGCGAAGGCTCTGCCGAGAGTGGTCTTGCCCGATGCCATATATCCGATTAAGAAGATAGTCATATTTATTTTGAGTAGAGATTGAAGAAGACAGTCATATTATTTTGAGTAGAGATTGAATACAGTGATATCATTTGGAGTAATGATTGATGAGGGAGTCGAGGTGGTGGATGCGGTTGGTCTTGCGGAGATTACCGGGGGATAGGACGCGCTGCAGGCGAGGGGGGAGAGATCGGCGGAAGGTGTACCATTGGAGATAGCGGGCGCGCTCGCGGCGGAGGAGAGCCATCCCTTTGCGATAGGCTGAATCGGGAGTAATGGGAGCGGCTGATTCGGCATGCACCGGATTGGAGGGATTATTCTGATTTGCGAGGGCTGCTTCGAGGTATAGGCGGCCGAGATCGGCACCTTCATCGATGAGGGAGTCTGTTTCGGCGTATATCCTGTATTCGCGGATAGTAGGGGGGTAAAGGGAATCTATGAGGAGGGCGAGGCGGAGGGCATCGCCGTATCGGGCGGCTTTCAGCAATCTGCCACCGAGGCGGAGGAGGGATTGGCGCTGTGCGCTGACCATGTAGCCGTAAGTGTCGTCGGCATAGACGTGACAATCTTTGCCTCTGCCTTTATTTGCGGCATATCCGGAGCGGGGCTTGCCATTGATACCTGAGAGGATAGTGCCCGCGGGCAATCTGCCGCTGCGAGCGGTGAGAGCCTTGCTGAAGTCATGATCGAGGAAATGGCGGGCGAGCGAATCGCTCCTGGGGTTGCCGAGTGAATCGCGGTATGTAAGGCGGCGTGTGTAGAGGGTGCGCGCGGTGTAGGGGCGGAAGGCTCCGTAGTCGGCGGAGGAGACGGAACTCTGCCAATAGACGGGACGGTGATTCTTGCCCGAATTTGAGGCGAGGATATCGAGAATCGCCAACTGCCGCAGGAGCAGCCTGCGCGAACCGGACGCCATATCCGAGGTGAAGATATATACCGAATCCCCTTCAATCGGATTAGCAATCCGCAATACCGGGGGGAGAGCGCGGTCATCCTTTCCGGAGGCGTAGAAATCGCGCAGTGCGGAGAGGGCATCTGCGGCGGCGGCCGGGTCGGGAGTGTCCATGCCGGCAGGATGCGGTGCGATAGGATTATAGCGGAATCCACCCAATGCCAATTCATCGAGCGGGATCTGCATGATCAACCCTTTCGACTCCGGATTGTCGATGCGGAGTTGGCGGATATACCAGGGGGTGGTGAGATAAGCGAGGTTGACGATCCGAATATCCCGGCGTATTCCCGCCACCTCCTGCGCCCACCATAGCGGGAAGGTGAAGTTATCGCCGTTGGTGAAGAGTATTGCATCCGGTTCGAGTGATTCCAGGAGGTTGGCGGCGAAGTCGGTGACGGCTGTTCGTCCCGAACGATCGTGATCGTCATAATTCTGAAAGAGCATCCACACCGGGAGCAGGATAGTGAAGGCGATTGCGAGCGGAGAGAGTAGGCGTCGGGCGCGCGAACGCTGAGCGATGCCTATGAGCCGCGCCATAGCCACTCCGATCCAGATGGCGAAGGTCCAGAACGAACCGAGGAATGAGTAGTCGCGTTCGCGCGGTTCGCCGGGCGACTGATTGAGGTAGACCACGATAGCCACGCCGGTCATCAGGAATAGCACGGTGAGCACAAGATTCCATCTTCTGCCACGCCTGCCGGCGCGCTGCAGGCATACTATGCCGATGATGCCCATGATGAGCGGAATCATGAAGTAGACGTTATGTCCCGGGTTATCGCTCCCTATTTCGTCGGGGAGTAGAGACTGATCGCCGAGCATCAGGGAATCTGCGGCAGGGAGTCCGGTGATGAAATTGCCGTGTTCCACTTCGCCGGTAGAGAAACGGTCGTTCTGCTTGCCGGAGAAGTTCCAGAGGAGATAGCGGAAATACATGTATCCGATCTGATATCCGAATAGATATCGGATTTGGTGGATGTAAGTGGGGCGCAGTTCCTTATCTTTTACGCGTGAGCCGTCAGCAAGGAGTTTGCCTACGGGGTTGCGGAGGGAATCGAGGGCGAAGGAGACTTCCACTTCTGTCATGGAGGATGAATCCATACCTGCCCAGTCGGCATACGCCTTGATATCGGCGGGATCGGCACTTGTGAGCCGCGGGAAGAACATATTGAGTTCGGGTGTGTAGATTGCCTTGCGCGTGTGGGCGTAGAGCACGTAGCCCGAATCGGTGGGAGCGTAGAGCGGGGCAACATCTTCGAGGGCATTGCGGGAGTAATCCGGGGTGCCGTCGGGGCGGATTTCTTCAAGGCGTAGGATGCGGCTGTAGGGGGTCCGACCGTAGAAGAGGGGTGTGGAGCCGTATTGGTCGCGGCCGAGGTAACTCTGCAGGGCGAAGATATTGGTGGGGGCGCCTTCGTTCATGGGGGGCTCGGCGGCTCCGCGTACGAGGATAAGCATATATGAGGAGTAGCCGGTGAGTAGCAGAGCAGGAATCCAGGCGAGGAGTTCGAGTCTCCCTTTCCGGGGGGGCACGCAGAGGGGGAGCGCCCAGAATATGGCGAGCGCCAGCCCCCAGAAAATCCATACTCCGGAATGATAGGGGAGATGGAGGGCATTGACGCAATATAGTTCTATCTGCGATGCTATCCTGAGGACTCCGGGCATCATGCCGAGGAGTATCATGCCTACGGCTGCGCACCCGAGCAGTATTGCGGTGATGATTCGTAATAAGCCTGCGGGTTGCTGCCGGCGACGGAATAGCAGGATGAGAGCGAGAGCGGGGATTACGAGCAGATTGAGTTGATGCACTCCGATAGAGAGTCCGGTGAGATAGACTATCAGGAGGAGTTGGCGTCGGCTGCGGTTGCCGGCGGGCATCATGGACCATCCGACCATAAGCCTTACGCAGAGGGCGGTGAGGAAGAGGGACATTGCGTATACCTCTGCCTCAACAGCAGAAAACCATGGGGAATCTGCCCATCCGAAACACATTGCGCCGCCCCAGGCGGCAAGTGCGTTGCGTCGCGCTTTCGAGATTTTGGAGGATGCCCGTGATGATGCGGAGATTCCGGAGGAGGCTCTGGATGATGCGGAGATTCCGGGATGCGGGGTTATTGCTGAATTTTTGGATTTTTTGGAAGTTATGAAATTTAGGGAGATTTGGGAGAGGATGATGAAGATTACGCTTGCGAGCAGGGCAGTGGCGAGGGCGGTGAAGATAGCGCTTGATATATTTACGGCGAGTGCGATTGCCCGGGGGGAGTCGGCACCGAAGAGCGAGAATATTCGGGCGGTGAGGGTCCAGGTAGGATTGCCGGGAGGGTGACCTATCTGGAGAGTTGCTGCTGTGACGAGATATTCCGGGCAGTCCCAATATGAGGCATCGGGCTCGATTGTGAGGAGATATGCTATGAGGGAGCAGATGAAGGTGGCTGAGAAGGTTAGTTTTCTCAGGGCTGATATATTGCTCATTAAATTTTGCGAAATCTTCATGATGCAAAATTAGTAAAAAAATCGGAAAGATAAGCCTTTGTGGCTCACTCCGGCTATGATGCCGGCGCCTCACTCCGGCTTCCGCCGGAGCCCTATAAAAAAGAAAAAGCATTGCGGAGCGGAAGAAAGAGCGAAAAGAGAAAAAAGCATTGCGGAGCGGAAGAAAGAGCGAAAAGAGAAAAAAGCATTGCGGAGC
>CAMWSV010000164.1 GCA_947177015.1 uncultured Porphyromonadaceae bacterium | reverse complement strand
GCAGGAGGGGCTCAGGTGCGGAGGGCTTCGGGGGTGGCAGGGCGTTTGAAGCGTCGGCGCAGACGTATGGCGTCTTCCGGGCATACTTTGTGGCAGTCGAAGCATCGTACACAGCGCCCGTTATCGACGAAACGTTCGCTTACCTTGATAGCCTCCGATTTGCAGTTGCGCTCGCACGCCATGCAACTTGTGCATTTGTCGGGGTCGATGCGGATCTGATAGAGTGAGTGCTCGGCGATCGATTCGAGGAATGTGCCGATGGGGCATATATGACTGCAGAATCGTCTCCCTTTGGCAAGCGCCCATATCCAGACGCAGATGAGTGACAGCAGTCCCACGAGTCCGCCTGCGACGGCATTTCCCGCGAAGGCAAGCCCGGGAGTAACACGGAGTTCGGGATTGGTGAGCCGGGCGGCGCTCTTGAGGATATTCCAAGGCTCTACAAGTGCCGAAAGCCATATCAGCCCGATCGGGAGTGCGATAGCGTAGACGGCGAGTACATACAGCCTCACGTTGGCGCGGGGTTTATATGAGAAGTCTCCCTTGCGCTTCAGAATCCGGCGGCGAAACCAGGCGGCGGTGTCCTGCAGCGCGCCTACGGGGCACACCGTGGAGCAATACATCCTGCCGAAGAAGAAAGTCACCGCCAGCCAGAAGAGGGTTATACCTACAGTAGCAGCGAGCGCAGAGGGGATGATCTGCGCCCGCATGGAAATTTGAGCCATAGGGTTGACCTCGCTGCCTATGCAGAGATAGGCAACGGATGCAGTCAGGAACAGTGCCGACAGAAATATCCGTATCGTGCGGAGGTCTTTCATCGAATAATTATCTGCGGCCCTGATTCTTCTGTTTCTGCTGCTCGCGCATCATTTTCTGCTGCTCGCGCTGCATCTCTTCAAGGCGTTGCATCCATTTGGAAGTCTTTTTGGGCTTCTTGGCATTCTCAGCCATGGCCTTGCGTACGGATTCTTCCTTCACGAAGTAGCGGAAGGCGTAGGTCTGGGCGATGGTGATGAGGAGCGAGAGGAAATAGTAATAACTGAGACCGGCGGCGTAGTTATTGAAGAATACGAGGAAGAATACCGGCATCAGATACATCATCCACTTCATACCGGGCATCTGTCCGGGAGAATTCTGCATGTTGAGATGAGTGTAAATGATGTTGGTGGCGGTCATCAGCAAGCAGAAGAGCGAGATGTGATTGCCGAAGTATTGAGTCACCAATGGGATGTTGCCGCTCCAGGAGATGATTGCATCGGGAGCGGAAAGGTCGTGAGCCCAGAGGAAACTTTGTCCGCGGAGTTCGATAGCGGAGGGGAAGAAGGTGAACATCGCGAAGAGGATAGGCATCTGCAGCAGCATCGGGAGGCATCCGCCGAATGGACTTGCGCCTGCCTTGGAATAGAGAGCCATCGTCTTCTGCTGGCGCACCATTGCATTCTCCTGTCCGGGATATTTCTCGTTGATTTTCTGGATGTCCGGGGCGAGGATACGCATCTTTGCCTGGCTCTTGAACGATTTGTAGGTGAGGGGGAAGAGGATGAGTTTGATGAAGATGGTGAGCAGGAGGATTATGATGCCGTAGTTGGAGATAAACTTGCCGAGGAATGAGAAGACGGGAATCACGATACCCACGTTGATCCAGCGGAAGAGTGTCCAGCCGAGGGGGATAAGCCGGGTGAGATCAAGGTTGTCGTCGGGCGAGATCTCCTTGTCGAGGTGCGAGAGAAGGGGGTAGAGGTTCGGACCGAGGAAGAGGTGGAATCCTGCGGGCGAAGAGGCTCTCCAGTCGTAGTCGTTCACTTCGGCATGAGTGGATACTTCCTTGAGATAATCGCTGTTTTTGATTATCTTGGAGTCCATATCGGCGTTGTTGAAGTTCTTGTCGGCGATGATTACAGAGGAGAAGAACTGATTCTTGAAGGCGATCCACTTCACCTTTGCCTGGCGCTCTTCGGAATCATTCTTGCTTTCGGAAAGTTTCTCTACGGAGCCCCCGGCGAATTTATAGTAGATGCCCGAGTTGCGCTCCTCAAACATTCTGCCCTTCTCCTGGCGCTTGATCTGCTGGCTCCAGTCGAGGGTGAGGATGCGGTTGTTGGTCTCGACGATGCGATCCATGTTTTTCTGCACGATGCGCATGCCGATCACGTAACTTTTACCCTTCGGGAGAGTGTATTCGATGCCCCAGTAGGAGTCCTCATCAAAGTTGAGGGTCATTCTCACCGTGGAGTCATTCAGTTGGGTGGGGGTGAAGTAGAGATCGCGGGTCTCGATGGCCTGGGCGAGCGGGAGGGTGAAACTGAAGGAGTCGGTGGTGTCGTTGAAGAGCACCACTTTGTTTTTTACCTGTTTGGTCTCGTCGGCAGAATATTCAGTGTCGTAGTCCTTGAGTTCGGCGCGGGTGATGGAGCCTGAGCGGGAACTGAGGGTGAGGGCGATCACATCGTTTGAGAGCGCCACTTCAGTGTTATTGCCTGAGAGGAATTTTGAGAATTTGCCGAACTTGCCGAGCGAAGTTGACGCCGAGCGCAGTTCTTCGGTGAGGCGGTTAGCCTCCCGGCGTGAGATGCCGTCGAAGGTAGGGTCGAAGAGTTGGGCGAGGGTCACTGTGTTGCTGCCGGAGCGCACGGTGCCGTAGATAGAATCGCCATCGAGGGTGAGGTCGAAGTTGCTGTCTGCATATCTGTAGACGCGTCTGCCGTCTTCCGAGACGGAGGCATCGCCGTTGGCGGCGATGTTTTTCTTCAGCCACTCCAATTCATTGGCTGAGAGTTCGGTGTTGGTTAGAGTTGCGGCATTGTCTTGCTGAGCCACTTCGGACGTCTGGTCCGGGAGTTGCTCTTTCTTGGGCTGCAGCCACATGAATCCGAGGAATACAAGCGCCATCAGCACAAGGCCGTAGATAGTGTTTTTATCCATTGGGAAAGTTGTTATTGTCGAGGTTAGTGGCGCATGGATGCGCTATGAGGTGCAAAGTTAGTGAAAAAATCGGAGATTTCAATTAATTTTTGCAAGTTTCAGCACTGACTGCTGGATTGCCAGGGCGATGGCGCGCGGCGAGTGACCGCGCCGGCGCATGGCGGCGGGATCTGCCGGCGGAAGAAAAGTGATCCTGAATCGTGAGCCGCCTGCCCTGACCAATTCCGAGGGGAGGAGCACCTGCTCGAAATTGAACCCTATTCCCAATTTCTTGCGCAGTTGCGCCGCTTTATAGAAGCGCATCGAATTGAGAGCCTCAAAACGGATGGGGATGATGCGTCTGCCATATTCCAACGCTTTGGCTACAAACGCCTTTTGCCATAAAAGATCGTGAATGGATCCATCGGGATGCAGTCGCGACACCAGTCCGGCGGGGAACATCATTATCTGCTTTCCCTCTTCAAAAGCCCGGTTGATCGCTTCGGCGGCTTCTCTGCCTTGCGCGCCGAATTTATTGATGGGGAGGAATATATCGCGCAGGGGCTCCACGTTGAGCAGGAGGTCATTTACGGGGACGCGGAAATTATCGTCGCCATACTTTGCGCCCAGAATCGCCACGAGAGCGATGCCATCGAGTCCGCCCAGCGGATGATTCGAGGCGAAAACGAATTTCTCATCGGTCGGGATATTTTCAAGCCCGGCTATTTCGAGTGTGATGCCGAGGTGTTGCAGGATGCGTTTTGAAAACTCGCTCCCGGTGGTGCCTGCGGCTGCTTCGAGCATGGCGTTGAGTTGGTCCTGACAGATTATTTTTTCTACCGGTCTGAGTAAAAAGGGAGGAATCATCTTCCCTTTCTTTCCGAGTCGGGAGCGGATGATTCCTGCTATATCTATCTTCATTGTCTTATCCATTGACGGAGTCTTCTTCGTCCCAGAATTCTTCATTCCATTCCTCATCGGTGGTGGGCATCCATTCCTCTTCCTCCTCTTCGGGCTGGTCGAAGATGAAAGTGTCTTCCTCCTCTACGCGATGACGGCGATCGAGCGGACGGTGTGTGATTGTGGATTTCACGAGGTTATCCTCCGAGTTGATTTCACGCCAGAGGATATCTTTGAGTTCGGTAAGCCCTTGTCCGGTGACGGCTGAGATGAAAAGTGCGGGCACGTCGTCGGGGAGTTCCTTGCTGATTTCCTCGCGCAATTCATCGTCGAGCATATCCGACTTGGTGATTGCGAGCACTCTGCTCTTATCGGCGAGTTCGGGGTTGAACTGGCGCACTTCGTTGAGCAGCACTTCGTAGTCGCGCTTGATGTCGTCGCTGTCTGCGGGCACCATGAAGAGGAGCACAGCGTTGCGTTCGATATGGCGGAGGAAGCGCAGTCCGAGACCTTTGCCTTCGGCAGCGCCCTCGATGATGCCGGGGATATCAGCCATTACAAACGACTTGCCGTCGCGGTAACTGACTATTCCCAACTGCGGTTCCATCGTGGTGAAGGGGTAGTCGGCAATCTTCGGTTTGGCGGCAGACACGGCAGAGAGCAGAGTGGACTTGCCGGCATTCGGAAAGCCTACGAGACCTACATCTCCGAGCAATATCAATTCGAGCGCCACCGCCTTTTCGATGGCGGGTTGTACGGGTTGCGCATATCGGGGCGCGGGAGTGGTGGAGGTGGCGGGGTGGCGGTTGCGCGGGCCGCGTGTCCCGC
>CAMWSV010000163.1 GCA_947177015.1 uncultured Porphyromonadaceae bacterium | reverse complement strand
CCTAGAGTTCGTCGGAAGCGTCTGATGTGTATACGAGACTGGGGCAAGAGTTGGTCGACACGGCGCGAGATAATTCCGGGAGGATAGGAACTTCTCGGAAGCGAGGCAGATAATTTTCCTTTCACAAAGTCGTACATCCTTTGCGCAGGTGCTTTCAAGGTATTATCTGCCGCTGTGTAAAAGGCCTTTTCACACTCTTCCTGTACCCTCATGAGTTCAAACACACCTTCCGAGGCGTATTCGGGAAAGTCGCCGGGACGTATCTCCACCACCATTCCGGAATTGCTCCATCTGCCGGATCTGCCGGATGCCGACATACCGTTGACCACGGATTCCCCCCGCCCGGAAACTGCCGGGACCACGACTCCGCCGGGACACATACAGAAACTGTAGACACCTCTTCCGGCGACTTGAGTCACGTAGTTATATTCGGCTGCAGGCAGATATTCCCCTCTCCCCTCTTTGGTATGATATTGGAGTTGGTCTATCAGTTGAGAGGGGTGTTCAAGTCTCACACCCATGGCAAAACCTTTCGGTTCCATTTTCACACCCTGTGAATATAGGTTTCTGATAGTATCACGCGCCGAGTGACCGGTGGCGAGTATCACCCCCACACCTTTGATTTCAGTGCCGTCGGCAAGTTTGACGCCCACGGCGTGTTTCACACCCTCCTCTTCCTCCAACAGAAGATAATCAACTCTGCTTCCGAATCTCACCTCTCCGCCACATTCCCTGATTTTTTCTCTTATATTTTTGATGATATGAGGCAGGCGGTCGCTCCCGATATGGGGATGCCCATCTCTCAGGATCTTTGGATCGGCTCCGAACTGCACCAGGAGTTGCATTATGGAGTCGTTGTCTCCCCGCTTCTTCGATCTTGTATATAATTTTCCGTCAGAGAATGTACCGGCTCCACCCTCACCGAAACAGTAGTTGGATTCTTCATCCGCTTCTCCGGTCCTGTTAAGCATGGCGATATCCACACGGCGTGTATCAACATCGCGTCCACGTTCGAGAATAATTGGTCGGAATCCATGTTCGATAGCGCGGAGCCCGGCAAAAAGTCCTGCCGGCCCGGCTCCGACAATAACCACTGCGGGAGCATCGGCGGCAATTTTGCTGAAGTCGACAGGCCGCATCGGAGGCACAGCATATTTATCATCTCCGCAGGCTACAGCCACGCTCAGATTAAATACTATGTCGCGTTTACGGGCATCAATGCTCTCCTTCAACACCTGCAGATCATTGACGGCTTCCTCCTTCAGTCCCAACGCCCGGCACACTTCGCGGCGGATTATATTCTCATCTACCCTCTCTTCCGGAGAAACCCTTATCTGAACCTTCTCTATCATCTTTTTAAATTTTCGTTTCTCTCTCAGTTTTTTCTAATCTCGTCCATACGTTTCTGCATATTTGCCTCCGAAGCATTCGCCCCTGCCACCCAGAATTTCGATCCTTCTATCTCAGACGGCAGATATGCCTGCGCCACATAATTATTTTTATAATCATGGGCATATTTATATCCTTCATGATAACCGAGATCTTTCATCAGTTTGGTAGGCGCATTGCGCAGATGTAGAGGCACGGGTAGATTGCCACTACGCTCCACCTCAGCCAGAGCCGCTGCAATACCCATATATGCCGAATTGGATTTCGCTGAGGTGGCAAGATAGACTGTACATTCAGCAAGTATAATCCTACCTTCCGGCCATCCGATTTTCTGAAGAGCATCAAAAGTGGCGTTGGCAAGCAGCAGAGCGTTAGGATTTGCAAGTCCGATATCTTCCGATGCAAGAATCACGAGCCTGCGGGCTATGAATGCCGGGTCTTCCCCACCTGCCACCATTCTCGCGAGCCAATAGAGAGCCGCATCCGGATCGCTGCCACGGATAGATTTGATAAACGCCGATATTATATCGTAGTGCATCTCTCCATTACGGTCGTATGCCACGGGGTTCTCCTGCAATCTATTGATTACTATCTCATCATTTATTACCACATCTTCGCCGTCGGGAGTGGATTGCTCGATGAGGTCGATTATGTTAAGAAGTTTGCGGGCATCTCCTCCGGCAAATCTGAAGAGGGCGCGCGTCTCTTCCACCTTAACGTTTCTCGCCGCTAAGATAGGGTCATTTTTCAGAGTTGCGTCAAGAAGATTCTGCAGGTCTTCCTGTTCGAGCGATTTGAGCGTATATACCTGAGCACGCGACAATAACGGACGGATCACTTCAAAAGAAGGATTCTCCGTAGTGGCTCCAATGAGAGTCAGCACACCTTTCTCGACGGCTCCCAATAGGGAATCCTGCTGAGATTTATTGAATCTGTGGATTTCGTCAATGAAAAGAATCGGACGCGCTTTGGCAAAGACACTGCGTCCTGCCGCTTCACATTTATCTATTACCTCCCTCACATCCTTCACGCCCGAAGTCACGGCACTGAGCGTGAAGAAGTCGGCTTCGGTAGTATTCGCTATGATACGTGCCAGCGTGGTTTTACCCACACCGGGAGGTCCCCACAATATGAAGGAGTTGATCCTGCCGGTCTCCATCATATTGCGTATCACACCCCCCTCACCTACGAGGTGTTTCTGTCCTATATAATTATCAAGGCTCGACGGTCGCATCCGTTCAGCCAACGGAATATTTGCCATAAATCTATAAACGCTATTAAATTCCCAGCATTTCGTAAGGGAATTCTCTCATGGAGTGAATCACCACATCGCAATGCGGAGCAAGAACTGACTCTTCGAGTGTACCTGCCACACCTACTACTTCACCACCTGATCTTTCTCCGGCTATAACCCCTTGAAGAGAGTCTTCCACCACTATCCAGTCGCCGGATTCGAGTCCGAGTCCGGCAGCGGCTTTCAGATACCCTTCGGGCGATGGTTTGGATTCCTCCACCATATCACCCAACACCATATAATCGAAATATTCTTTTATTTCAGGGATATCACGATAGAGATGTTCCATCTTTTTATGGTTTGACGAGGTGTAGAGAGCCACCGGAACTCCGGCTTCCTTCAGACGCTTAAGCACATCCTGCGCACCCTCGCAATATGTGTATTTCATCTTACCCTCCTCTTCGTAGAGACGCTGTATCACCTTAGAACGCACGTCAGGGTTGGGATAATGACGGGTAAGTATATCGTCAAGATTCGTACCTTTGATCTTTCCGGCAAAATTTTCCACGCCGGTGGGGAATTCCAAGTCAATCTGATTCCATATACGGGTGTATTCCGTCTCACTATCGACGAGCACTCCGTCAAGATCAAACAGCACTCCTTTCTTAATTTCCATTTTAAATATCTTGTTACTTTTTATTTCTCGCTACTTTCTTATATATCGCTACTTTCTTATTAAACAAACAAAGATATTACATTTTAACTTAGATTACAAGTGATATTACCTATTCCAATCGTAATTTACATTTATTAACATTTATAATTAAACGCTATGAATATTTTAAATGTTATTCAAGTACAATGATGGTTACTGTGTGGCATCTCCGTTGAGGTTATACTATTTCGTATTTCGGAGACATAGCAGTAACTGAATTGCAGAAAGTTGATTTTTATTCTGATATCTTTATAATAATCACTTTCATTAAGAATACGAATATTAATACTTATAAAAAACACACTATTATGAAAAAGTCTATTTTACTCGCACTTGCCGTTTTATCCGGCGTAGGGATTGCTTCTGCTGATTCAACTATCGTGAATAATCCCAATAATAAGCCCTATTTCGGTGCACGTCTCTCTGTGGAATCTTCTGTGCCCGGCGATCTGGAGTATTCCAACATTAAGAAATCTGTGTATAATTCCGGCGCAGGCCTGAGCGTAGGGATGATCTATAACCAGCCTATCGTAGCAAACTTCTATGTAGAACCCGGAGTGGAACTCTACTATGATACTCAGAAGATGAATCTCGACAATGACTTCTTGGGCAATCACAGAATGAAGAGCCATTCAGGACGCTCATTCGGTATGCGTGTGCCCGTGATGCTCGGTTATCACTTCGACTTCTCTCCGAAGGTTAATGTAGGTGTATTTACCGGTCCGGTGCTCAATGTAGGTTTCTCTAACGATTATTACCTCACATACGACACTGAAATGATCGGTGGCGAGGCTGTAAGATTCCATGATTCCGGTTCGTTTTATAACGACAATGCCTATACCGGAGCAGGTGCAGAGAACGCCTACAACCGCGTTAACGCTTCATGGAGAATCGGTGTAGGTGTCAACTTCCTCAAGAACTACTACGTAGGTATCAGTGGCGATCTCGGCATGACCAATAAGATCAAGCACTCAAACAATGGTGCCTACAAGCAGAAAGACAACCTCTTCCAACTCACATTCGGCTACAACTTCTAAACGCGCCGACCTCTTCCATACATAAGCAACAATTATAGATAACAAAAGATCCTAAACATCCCGACAAAGATTCGGGAATCAAATACCTCGGGTATATCAGAAGAGCAGATTCTGATATACCCGTTTTTCCCCTCATCACTACCAACACACGTTGACCCGAAGGTTCAAGTATAAAATTCCATTAGCAATCGTAAGGAGATGGAATTCGCGAGATCTGGAATCTAAGCGCAAAAAATAAGATACCGAGGGAGGATTTTGGGAATGATGTTTCACAACATA
>CAMWSV010000162.1 GCA_947177015.1 uncultured Porphyromonadaceae bacterium | reverse complement strand
ACACCATATACTTCGCACGCGAGACGGATACCGGAGTAAATGGCTTCGATATGTTCTACTGTGAAACGACTTGACAATCCGATTGACACCGTGATCTGTTTCGGCGTGCCATTCATGGCATAGATATCGCTGAAATTGACCACAGCAGCCTTATAGCCAAGGTGCTTCAGCGGAACATATCTCACATCAAAGTGAATACCCTCAAGAAGCAGATCTGTAGTGACAAGGATCTCCTTCTCACCATCAGGCTGAATGATGGCGGCATCATCCCCCACTCCGAGTTTGGATGATTCATTTACGAGAGGAAAGTCATGCGTGAGTCTTTCTATCAGACCAAACTCTCCCAATGAAGATATCTCAGTAACTTTTTCTTTATCGTTTGCCATAATCCGGGTATTTATTTCAAATGTAGGGTAATATTATAAGTAAATTCTTAATATCGGTTTATATTATAAGTTCCGGTAAATTATATTATAAGATCCGGTAAAGATTCGACAATATAAATATATAAGGAAGGGGGCTTATAGAATTACTCCACAAGCCCCTTTAATTTATAACGCTGTAAATTATATTAAAGTTTTCCTACAATTGTAGAAACGAGTTTGATCACTGTAGGCTGAGCCTTAACGGCAGCCTGCTGCACCTCCTCGTGAGTCGGCACCTGAGTCACATCCTTACCACCGAGGTCTGTTATTACAGATACGCCGAATACTTCCATTCCTGCATGATTTGCCACAATCACCTCAGGCACTGTAGACATACCTACGGCATCACCGCCTATAATACGGAAGTACTCATATTCTGCGGGGGTCTCGAAAGTCGGACCGGGAGTCCCCACATACACGCCATGCATGAGACGGATCTTTTCTTCCTTACCGATTTCATCTGCCATGCGGATCAGACGATGGGAATAAGCCTCAGTCATTGCCGGGAAGCGGGGACCGAGTTCCTCATAGTTCTTACCGCGCAACGGATTTTCGGGAAAGAGATTGATGTGGTCGGTGATGATCATCACGTCGCCTACTTCAAACTCTTTATTCATGCCGCCGGCAGCGTTGCTCACGATAAGAGTCTTAACGCCGAGTTCCTTCATTACTCTCACAGGAAAAGTGACTTGTTTCATGTCATAGCCCTCATAATAATGGAAACGGCCCTTCATAGCCATCACATATTTTCCGTTGAGATTGCCGAAGATAAGTTTACCGGAGTGACCCTCCACAGTTGAAACCGGGAAGTTAGGGATATCTTTATAATCAAGTTCCTTGACTATTTCAATCTGATTTGCCAGATCGCCGAGACCTGTGCCGAGAATAATCCCGATTTCGGGAGTTTTCTCTACCTGCGTACGAATATAGGACGCTGTGCTGCGAATTAAATCCAACATGGTATTAATAAAAATTTAAAGATGGATATAATTTAAAATTTCTTGTTTCTATTCAATTTATATGTGCGAAATCAGATCTCATTACATTTGCATCATATTACATCAATTTATGAGATATCGACTTCGTCTTCATCCGGTTCGCTGACGTAACTATCCGGCTCAGACTCCCGATGCGAGGGAGACTCTTCCGCACTGCGAATATAATCATGCTCTCCGCCATAAATACCGGGGGAATACTCACTACTGCCGCCGCCTACAATTCCAACAGAATTATCGGCGTAATCATGTGGTGAAGCCGTGGGATGTGAATGTGAATCCGGCATAGTTCCGATAATATCCTGAGTGCCGATTACGCTTGATGTCTGAGATTCATCTGCTACGGCAAGTCGCAATTCCTGCTTCAGATCTAAGATAAGATCATTGTCATGCCCGTGCGGACCAGCCACCATCTCCACCCTGATAGGCTGGAAGAAGACGAAAGGTTTCAGTTCAGGCGGGAAATAAGGGTTATGCACCAGCCGCACAGCATCCTTCTCAGTAGTGATAATCAGTTTTCGCTCACCTTTCATATCGCGGAATCGCTGTTCGATTTTAGCAATATCCTTGCGCGAAAAATTATGATGATCTGAGAAATGTTCTACTCTCTTACGGAAGGGATAGTCTTTAAAGTGCAGTACAAAATATCTCGGATGGGCAATACCGGTAAGGAGATATACGGAATCTTTCTGAGTCAATGTATTCAGATTTGCCGAGAACCTGGCGTCATCCGGAAATACCGGCCGGAGTTCATCATATACGTAGCGCGAGAAATAGATCTTCTGGAATTTCATCAAATCCAAATCTTTCGTCACTATTCTATAGTCGATCGGATTAAGGGATTCCGGACACTTGGTCACGATGACCTTATCGGCACGGTTGATTTCATGAGATGATTCTCTGAGTCTGCCCAACGGCAGAAGATGATCCTTATAGACAGGACGACTATATTCCATCAAGAGGATATTGACCTTCGGCTTTACCCAGCGATGCTGGAATGAATCATCCAGCACTATCAAATCGAGGTCTGGGTATAGATTAAGCAATTCGGTAATTCCCATGCGACGATTTTCGCATACTGCAACTTTGATTCTGCGACCGAATTTATTATATATCTGCCAGGGCTCATCGCCTATAGTCTCGGGAGTACTCTTGGAGTTAGCCGCGATAAACCCTTTTGTCTTGCGCTTATATCCGCGACTCAGCACTGCCACATTATACTGCCCGCATAAGTTGGCGAGTATATATTCAGTGTGCGGAGTCTTGCCTGTGCCCCCTACGGTGAGATTGCCTACACCCACCACGGGCACGTCATACTCCATCTGACTCAATATGCCCCAGTCAAAGAGTTTATTACGCACCCACATCACCATCCCGTAGAGCCAGGACAGCGGCGTCAGTACATAGGGCAATATTTTATCTACAGTAGTTTTCACCGACGGCAAATATAATAATATTTTTTATATTATTATCTTTTTAACAATATTTTTTATCATATTGACGACAATAATATCAATTTTCACCATTGGGAACCGCCATAAAAGGTCTGCATAGGCACAATTCGTGCCTGTATAGAGCGACGTCGCAATACATTTGCCACCTCAAGCGCATACTCGGCTTCGGGCACAAATTTTGCCACTTCCTTGATCATGGTGATTCTTATTTCAGATTGCTGAGCAAGACGTATCATATCCCAGAATCCGGGATCGAGGGTGGGAAGATATTCATAGCCGAGGTCTGATTCCTTAGTCTTTCTTACTTCATTGCTGACCCAATCGCAGGCGGCCTGAAGATCGCCGAGTTCATCCACAAGTCCGAGTTTAAGAGCGGTGCGCCCATCCCATACTCTGCCTTCGGCTATCGATTCCACTTTTGTCTTTGACATCTTTCTGCCTGTTGCCACACGGGTGATAAACTTATCATACCCCTCCTCAATCATCTTCTGCATTGCTCCCAACTGAGTCTCATTCATCGGACGGAACAATGAGGGGAAGTCGGCAGAAGGATTAGTTGACACATACTGGGGATTCACACCGATCTTACGTGCAAGTTCGGCAGCATTAGGAAACATACCGAAAATACCGATCGAACCGGTGATTGACAACGGGTCAGCAAAGATACGATTGGCATGACACGAAATCCAGTAGCCTCCTGATGCCGCATAATCCCCCATGGACACCGCAAGGGGTTTCCCCTTCTGCTGGAAGTATGCGAGTGCCTCGGCAATCTGCTCACTTCCAAATACCGATCCGCCGGGTGAATTAACCCTTAGCACCATACCGCACACATCATCATCATCGGCAAGCCCGGTGATGATGGGTACCATCACCTCGCAGTTGATTCCGGATTTCGTGCCTTCCATAATCTCGCCTGTTGCAAACAATACGGCGATACGCTTCTTCTTGCCGAGGTTGAGATTGGCGCTTGCCATGGTAGTCATACCGGCGTTGGAGACATAGTTCAGTTTCTCCACATCCACGCCCACAGCATTCGCAACGCGGGCATCCATGGTGCGTTCGTAGACAGCCTTATCTGCAAGTTTTTTCTTCACCGCAAACTCGGCATCCTTCAACTGCGGAAAGTCATTATTGATGATATTGTTAATTTCTGCAGGCGAGATCTTGCGCGATTTACCGATCTCGGCAGTAATATCATGCCAGATGTTGCCGTAAAGTGTATCGAGTTGGGCGCGCGCGGGTTGAGACATCTCATTTGTAATATAGGGTTCTACAGCCGATTTAAATGTACCGACCTTTACTACCTGCATCTGCACACCTACTTTATCAAGTAAATCCTTGAAGTAAGGCACTGTGCCTGAAATACCATTGATAGCCACTACACCATCAGGATTCACAAAAAGTGAGTCAGCCACACTTGCCACGTAATAATCCGCAAGTGAATACGAATCGCCATAGGCATATATTTTCTTTCCGCCGTCTTTAAACTTGAGGAGTTCCTGACGCAGCGCACGCAGGGTTGCCATTCCGCCACCGATATTACCGCATTTCAGATATATCATATCTATATTATCATTATCGGACGCTTCGCGTATGGCGGCAGTAAGATCGGTCAGAGTCAGCGGAACCTCCAGATCTCCCTGAAGAAGTCTGATATAATCGGGTTCGGCGGGAGTGGCTCGTTCGTTGATTATTCCCTTGAGGTCTACTACCATTACGGAGTGTTTCTTGACCTTTTCGGCGGGGGATGCTTCCGACATGCCTGCCTTTGCCAGCAATGAGA
>CAMWSV010000161.1 GCA_947177015.1 uncultured Porphyromonadaceae bacterium | reverse complement strand
AAAACTTATCTCTAAAAGCAAATTATCGTTTTAAACTTAACTTTAAAGATAAAATTCCGTATCAGGGCAACCCTCACCGGGGGGGGAGATGAGATGGCAGGAAAGGGGTGTAAGAGGGAATGGCGATTACTGACCCAGATAAGACTTCAGAAGCGGGCTGTTCTGACTCTTGAGTCGACGGATAGCCTTCTCCTTGATCTGGCGCACACGCTCGCGGGTGAGGTCAAATTTTGCGCCGATCTCTTCGAGAGTCATTTCCTGGCAACCGATGCCAAAGAACATCTTCAGGATTTCGCGTTCGCGATCATAGAGTTGTTTCAACGCCCGGTCCACCTCCTTGGAGAGCGACTCCTGCGTGAGAGCCGCGTCAGCCATGGGGCTATCGTCGTTCGGAAGCACGTCGAGCAGAGAATTATCCTCACCCTCTACGAAGGGAGCGTCTACTGAGATTGATCTGCCCGAGACCTTCATTGTATCCACAATCTTATCTACCGGAATATCGAGGCGTTCAGCCAATTCTTCCGATGATGGTTTACGCTCATGTTCCTGCTCGAACTTGGCGAGTTCCTTAGTGATTTTATTCAGCGAACCCACCTGATTGAGGGGGAGACGCACTATACGCGACTGCTCGGCGAGAGCCTGCAGAATCGACTGGCGAATCCACCACACGGCGTATGAGATAAACTTAAAGCCACGTGTCTCATCAAACTTCTGAGCCGCACGGATCAGTCCGAGGTTGCCCTCATTGATAAGATCGGGGAGCGAGAGACCTTGATTCTGATACTGCTTTGCCACCGAAACCACAAAGCGCAGGTTGGCACGTGTCAGTTTCTCAAGGGCTTTCTGGTCACCCTTCTTGATTCTCTGTGCGAGTTCCACTTCCTCCTGCACTGAGATGAGTTCTTCACGTCCGATTTCCTGGAGGTATTTGTCAAGCGATGCACTTTCGCGGTTGGTGATTGATTTGGTTATCTTAAGTTGTCTCATAGTCTTTCCTTTGATAGTTTTCATGCAGCCCGCGCGCTGTTCTCTCTTACAGGCCGATGAATACTATAGATAGCACTTCAATTCGCAGGTTGCTGTTAATAAAACATACAACCTGCGAACGCGAAGTGCAAATTTAATACCTTTTTAGTTTTTTTGCAAGAAATTAAGGAATTTTTTATCAAATCTCCTTAATTGCCGTTCAGATTCACCGCGTAATAGTATTTCTTACCGGTGGTGGGGTAGAAGCCGGTGAGGAACATCACCTTGTCTTCGTCGTCCTCCTTCATGATGGAGTTGTAGACGTATTCCACATCATCCGATGAGTTCACGGCGGTGCCGTTGATGGCCTCGATCACGAATCCGTCCTTTACGCCGGCATCCTTGAAGAGACCTTTCTGCACGCCGGTGACCTGCACGCCGCCGCGGATGCCGAATTCCTCCTTCAGTTCGTTGCCTATCTTCATGAAGGCGCAGCCGAGTTCGGAGAAGTCGCCGGGCTTGGTGATTTCAGTGTTACCCTGTGTATTGCGCAGGGTGGCGGAAGCGGTTTTCTTGTGATTGTCGCGATAGAAAGTCACGGAGATATTATCGCCCGGGCGGAACTTATTGAGTTGCTCCACGAGTTCGGCTCTGTTTTTCACATTCACGTTATTGATGGCAGTGATCACATCGCCGTCCTGCAATCCGAGAGCCTTGGCTGTGGAACGGGGCAGGATATTGCTGACTACCAGACCTGTCTTCGTGGCTGTGATTTCACGTTCCTTTGCAATCTTGGCATCCAGTTCGAGCACGCTGCAGCCCATCACGGCGCGTTGCACTGTGCCATATTGGCGCAGGTCGGTGATCACCTTCTTTACTATAGTGGTGGGAATGGCAAACGAGAAGCCCGAATATGAACCGGTGTTGGAATAGATAGCGGAATTAATGCCGATGAGTTCACCCTTAAGATTTACCAGCGCACCTCCCGAATTTCCCGGGTTGAGAGCGGCATCTGTCTGGATAAACGACTCGATACCCATATTGTGAGAAGTGGAATTCGAACCGAGCGAACGCGCTTTAGCGCTCACGATGCCGGCAGTCACCGTGGAATTGAAGCCGAAGGGGTTGCCCACTGCGAGCACCCACTCACCGATCTTTACGGCTTCGGAGTCGCCGAAAGTGATGGGGGAGAGCCCCTTTGCATCGATTTTGATCAGAGCGAGGTCGGTGGCCTCATCCGTGCCGATGATGCGGGCTTCGTAGGTGGAGTTATCGTTGAGAAGCACCTCTAATTTTTCCGAGTTGGCTACCACGTGGTTATTAGTTACGATATATCCGTCTTCGCTCACGATCACGCCCGAGCCGAGTCCGCTCTGTACGTAATCATCGTCACGCTTACCGTTGCGGCGCTGCTGACGTCGCGGTTGCTGCTGTTGCGGACCGAAGAAGAAATCGAACATTCCGAAGGGGTCGCCCATCATCTGCTGCTGGCGTGGAGCGGCAAACGACTTGATGCACACTACCTCGTTGACCGTGCTTTCAGCGGCACGGGTGAAATCCGTTTCAAAAGCGGAAGAAGAGGCGGCTGTGCGCACGAACTTCGCTTCCTCGGCGGCATTTGCCGCGAGGGTGGTGAGAGAGAACAGAAGGGCAGTCGAAGCGATGCCAAAATATTTTTTTATCATCTGAATGAAAGTTTGATTCGTTGAAAAGTAAAATTTTTATAATGGGCACCCCGCAGGAGCGGTGCTCCCGGCGCATTGCGGAATCCAAAAGAGCGGAATCTAAAATTCACACCTTTTATATACATAATAGTGCGGAATGGGGTAAATATTATATCGTGCCGACAAAAAAATGCCCATTTTAAAGATATTTAAGTTATTTCGATTGTTAATATTAAAAAATATTAAAAGAAAATGGGAAATAATCAGTTGCAGAATATCGAGAATATAATTTTTGATTTGGGTGGAGTGGTGATTGACCTTGACCGCGACCGCGCCGTGGCGGCTCTCACCAAGTTAGGACTTAAAGAGGCTGACGAGATGCTCGGACTCTACCGTCAGGAAGAACCCTTCTTAGGGTTGGAGACGGGGCGCGTCACTGCCGGAGAATTCTTTGACCTCCTGCGCGAGAAATGTCCCGGTGCTACCGACACGATGCTAACGGATGCTTTCAATCAGTTTCTGGTCCGAATCCCTGTGGAGCGACTTGAGATGTTGCGTCGTCTGCGGATGGCAGGATATCGTATATTCGTGCTCTCCAACACCAACCCGGTGATGTATAACTCATGGATAGCGAATGCCTTCCGAGCCGAAGGGGGCTCGATCAACGACTACTTTGATGGTATCGTGGCATCCTTCCAGGAACTCACGTGCAAACCGGACCCTGCAATATTCTCCACCGTGGCGCGGCGCTACGGACTCAACCCTGCCGCCACCCTGATGCTCGACGACTCGGATGCCAACTGCCGATCGGCAGCCGGAGTCGGCATGCACGCCCTCCGCGTGGGAAGCACCCCCGGCGATGATATGCTTGCCATCTGCCATCTTCTCCTCAGATCCCGAGGATTGGAATAATTTAAACTTTTTTAAACCTTTTTCAGTTTTTTAATGTTATACTGACATTAATAAGCCGGAAAGAGTTTACCGACAGTACAACGTTTCGGTCTATCCACTATCAAGATGAATTACTCCTGATTAGGAAATTATTATTATTCACTATAAACTTACTAAATATGACTAAAAAGTTGATTGCCGAGTTGATCGGAACGTTCGTACTGACACTCATGGGCTGCGGAGCAGCAGTTTTTGCCGGAATCGGTCTCGGTACCACCGGATTTGGAGTAACAACCCTCGGAGTGGCATTTGCCTTCGGACTTGCCGTGATCGGCATGGCATATACTATCGGCAATATTTCCGGATGCCATATCAACCCCGCCATCTCATTCGGTGTGTGGGCGAGCGGCAGGATGAGCGGTAAAGAGGCGGGACTATACATGATATTTCAGGTTATCGGCGCCATCCTGGCATCTGCCGTGATCTACCTGCTGGTTCACACCGGAGGCGGTATCTCAGCAATCTTCAACGACACCACCACCACCGGAGCAAACAGTTACGTTGACGGTAATGTATTCCCCGCATTCATCGCCGAATTCATCTTTACCTTTATTTTTGTGCTGGTCGTACTCGGTTCTACAGATGAGAAGAAAGGTGCCGGTGCATTTGCCGGACTCGCAATCGGTCTCACACTGGTGCTGGTGCACATCGCTTGTATCCCCATTACCGGCACATCGGTTAATCCCGCTCGTTCTATCGGACCTGCCATTTTCGCGTGCATCGAAGGAAACTGCACACCGATTTCTCAGATCTGGCTTTTCATTGTGGCTCCTATGGCGGGCGCTCTGCTCAGCGCCGGAGTATGGAAATGCCTCAGCAGCGACAAATAATCCTCCATACACGTATTATCCGAGTGATCAATCACTCAGAAGTTTGCGTGGTGAGGATATTACGTGAGCGGGGGATGGGCAATATAGGATAATGTTCAGGTTAAAATTAAATGGCGGTATGCGGATAAAAGGGTTATCAGATCCCTTTATCCGCATACCTCTTTTTTATCTGATTGCATACTCTCAGCATGATATTCAGGCTACCTGAGGCGCCTCCCGGCATGATAATAACTTAGTATAAACTATTTTAACATAATTTAACAAATCGGGGGGGGTAATTT
>CAMWSV010000160.1 GCA_947177015.1 uncultured Porphyromonadaceae bacterium | reverse complement strand
TCCTCCAATAACTCAATCTCCTCCAATAACTCCAATTCTTTCCAATAACTCCAATCCCCCTCCATAAAAATCCTGTGGCTCCTCGACACAGGATTTTTATTTAAACATAATTTAGATATTTAGCCGGAAATATCCCTGATTATCAATCTTATACCGTTAGATTTTTTTGATTCTTTCAAGATTCCCTTGACTCGCCACACATTATCCCTTAATTTTGCATCGCAATCCAATAATTCCAATAACTCCAATCTCCTCCAATAATTCCAATAACTCCAATCTCCTCCAATAATTCCAATCTCCTCCAATAATTCCAATTCAGAATTTAGTTCAATCAAAGGTTAAATATATAGATTCATACAGACTTAACGGTAATTAAGGTTTAGTTAGTGATTTCAATAGCATAATGCCAAAACTTCAAGTATATTCAAGTATATTCAAGTATATTAGATTAAACGTTTTGCATAATGCGGATTTTTATTTATTTTTACAAATCTTTTCAAATTTATATCCGGCACGATGCGAGTTCGTGCCGGATATACCTTACTTACATTTCCACGAAACTCGCTTATATCCTGCACCCCCACCTTGAAATCCGATGATTCTGAAACACTCGATCAAATACCTCTATCTCGCTCCCCTTCTCTTTGTAGCCGCGGCGTGCATCAACAGCAAATCCGGTGCATCCGCCGATCTGCAGCCCCTCTATCGCCAACTCGATGCTGAAATCGACAGCAGCGCCAAATACGAGAATATAAAGGAAGACCGCATCATACGCCTAAAAAAGGAATATGACCTCACCACCGACGGTATCCGGCGCACTGCCATCATCGACAGCCTTATCCACGAATTCGCCGCCTACAATGCCGATTCCACCCTTTATTATATCAGTTTCAACCTGCGTCGCGACGATGCCCGCAACCAGCCCGGTGAGTTCACCCGCCTGATGATTAAACGTCTCGACCAATATGCCCACGCCGGATTCTTCGCCGATGCCTTAGCGGTGAAGAACAGCATCCCAAAAGACTCCCTATCTTCCGACTCCCTGCTCGAAGAGTACTACTCAGCCTGCTCGGCACTATATCAGTATCTGAGCGAATACACCAACGAGCACGAAACCTTTGATGAATACAACCGCCAACGCACCCTATACTCCGATTCACTAACGCAGGTGGTGAAACCCGGATCATTCAACCATCTTGTCTACGTAATGTCTGAAAAAGCGCGCAACGGGCATCACAGGGAGGCTATCGAAGGGCTGCAATCCCATCTGAAGGATTACTCCTCAGGTTCGCGCGAATACTCCATCCTCGCCTCCACACTCGCCTATATATACAAGACGAGCGGTAATCCCGACGAATACAAACGCCATCTGCTGCTCAGCGCCATCTCCGACGTGCAGGGAGCCGTGAAGGAGAACATGTCATTCCGCGAGGCAGCCATGGTGATGCTCGACGAGGGTGAGGTGGAGCGTGCCCACCGCTATCTGAAGAAGAGCATCGCCGACGCCAATTTCTACTCCGCGATGATGCGCAACGCCCAGTCGAGCATCATGCTCCCGGTGATTGACGATGCCTACACCGAGCATCGCAACACCCTCACCATGCGCCTGCGCATCATGGTGGCTATCTGCTGCGCACTCCTCGTGGGGCTGGCATGCACCGTATTCTTCATCCTCAAGCAACTCAGAAGGCGCAAGGAGGCGAATGAAAAGATCAGACTGGCGAATGACGAACTCAGCCATCTATCGGCTCAACTGCAGGATATGAATAAGGCGCTTGAGACGCGCAATTCTCAATTGGCGGAAATCAACCGCACACAGGAGGAATATGCCGGCCTCTTTATGGAATTCTGCTCTTCGGCGATTCTCACACTGCAACGCTATCAGCAGTCGCTGCGCGTGAGCGCGGCACAGGGGGGCAACCGCGCCGCTCTGCTCAAGAAACTCGAATCTTCCGAAATCTCCGACCAACTCCTCACCGATTTCTACGACCGCTTCGATGAGGCTATCCTAAGCATATATCCCGACTTCGCAGATAAATTCAACGCCCTCCTGAATCCGGGCGAGGAGGTGCAACTCAAATCCAGGGAATTGCTCAATACCGAACTCCGCCTTTTCGCCCTGATACGCATCGGAATCGAAGACAGCGCCAAGATAGCCCAGTTCCTGCGTTGCTCCAAGACCACGGTCTACACCTACCGCTCAAAGATGAGAAAACGCGCCCGCCGACCTGATGATTTCGAGCAGGAAGTGAAGAAAATACGTTAGAAAAGACTGAAATTTTGTTAAAAAATGTATTGAAACGTTCTAATCCCGATATAGATTTTTTACGGGGTTGGAACGTTTTATTTCTTTGATTATCAACAGTTATTAGATTTGATAAGTTTTGATTTTGATTAGATGGACTTGACTGTCCGATAAACTATTCCGACTTTTGCAGTGTGATTCACATCGCGCCCCTGCGCTTACAAGCCAACTAACTTCAATCAAAATCATAACTTAACAATGAACAGACAACCATGGAATCTCAGAGCCATCGTCACGAATCTGCTCGTGGCTCTCGCTCTGATAGTTGCTCCGAGCGTCTCGGCGCAACTGCTCACAGTCTCGGGCACCGTTTACGACCAATCGGGCGATACCCTGATCGGTGTGAGCGTATCGGTGAAGGGGGACCAGAAACTCGGAGCCCCCACAGACATGGACGGCAACTACACTCTTAAGAATGTACCCTCCGACGCCACTCTCGTATTCAGTTACGTAGGATTCGGCGCTGTGGAAGAGAAGGTCAACGGTCGCACCACAATCGACGTCACAATGCGCGAGGATGCCGAACTCCTCAATGAAGTGGTGGTAGTGGGCTACGGTTCGCTGAGCCGCAAGGAGGTATCCAGTTCAATCGTGCAGGTGAACCGCGATGACTTCGCCCAGGGCGCGATGAATAACCCGATGGAGATGCTCACAGGTAAGGTGGCGGGTCTCAACGTGTCGAGCACGGCAGCCGCCGACCCCAACGGCAGCGCCGAACTCCAGGTGCGCGGTGCGACATCACTGAGCGCCGGCAACGGACCCCTCGTAGTGATTGACGGCGTGGCGGGCGGCGACATCCGCACCATCGCTCCGCAGGATATCGAATCAATGTCTGTGCTTAAGGATGCCGCCTCGGCAGCCATCTACGGCACCCGCGGCGCCAACGGCGTTATCCTCATCACCACTAAGAAAGGCACCGGCGAGGCAGGCAAGCCCGTAATCACATACGACTCGTATGCCGCAGTATCCTTTGCCAAAGACCGCCCGCAGGTGCTCTCCCCCTACGAATGGCGTCTGGCTCGCCGCGGACACGACTACGGCGCCAGCACCGACTGGTACAGCCTCATCACCCGCGATGCCGCCTACGACACCAACCAATACGTCTCAATCGACGGCTCGCTACCCAATGGCGGCTACTACACCGCTTCAATGAACTATAAGAACGCCAACGGCCTCGACATCGTGAGCAAGCGCGAGGAATTCGGCGGCCGCGCTGCGGTGGCTGCAAATGCCCTCGACAATCATATCAGACTCACCGCCTCGCTCAACGCCCGCAAAGTCAACGAAGACTGGGGCGACAGCGGAATGTTTGACACCGCCCTCGGCATGAACCCCACAATCCCCGTATTCAATGAAGACGGCTCCTACTATCAGCCCACTTCTCCCACTGATATCAAGAACCCCGTGCAGCAACTCAAGGTGAACACCTCGCAGGGTAACCGCACCTACATCCTCGGCACCGCCGACCTCAAATACAACATCTGGAGCAACGAAAACCATAACGTCAGCACCACTCTCTCATACTCTTACAACTACAACGACCTCAAGAGCAACTACTACACCCCCACCACCTCCGGTGAGTCTTACTGGGGCGGATATAAGGGGCGCGCTTCGATACAGTATCAGAAATGGTGGACCAACCGCCTGGAATGGATTGCCAACTACGGCTTCGTGAATGAAGACCACGATGTGAAGGTAGTGGCAGGCTACTCATTCGAGCGCACCGACTGGGAACAGATGTTCCAGCAGAACAACGACTTCACCTTCGACAAGCCCCTCTGGAACGGTATCGGAGCCGGTTCATGGCTCGCCGACGGCAAGGCGCAGATGTATGCCGGCAAGAGTGAATCCAAACTCGTAGGCTTCTTCGGACGCGTCAATTACTCCTGGAAGGGTATGCTCATCGCTTCGGCTTCGATCCGCCACGAAGGCTCCACCAAGTTCGGTGCCGATAAAAAATGGGGTTCCTTCCCCTCGGCTTCCATCGCCTGGGAAATGACCAAGATGCCCTTCCTCTCTGACTATGTGCAGACCGTGCAGAGCCTTAAGCCCCGTATCTCTTACGGCATGACCGGCCGCAGCGACTTTGACGCCTACAGTTCGCTCGCCACTTACTCCTCAAACGGCACTTACCTCATCGACGGCGCTTGGATCACCGGCTATCGCCCCTCAAATAACGCCAACCCCGAACTCGCATGGGAGAAACTATCAAGCATGAACTACGGCGTGGACTTCATGTTCTTCAACCGCATCTACGGTTCGATCGAATACTTCGACCGCCGCTCGCAGGATCTGCTCTATAATTACACCGCTCCGCAGCCCCCCTACGTATATCCCAATATCCTCGTCAACGTGGGCACCATCCGCAACACCGGCGTAGAACTCGCC
>CAMWSV010000159.1 GCA_947177015.1 uncultured Porphyromonadaceae bacterium | reverse complement strand
GCATAACATCATGAGCGGAGCACCATCATCGGCTTTTTTATGGCCAGAGTATCTAACGCGAAAAGAGAAAGGGAGTTATGGATATGTGATGAAACTACGCCCGCAAAATTACTTTGAGTTCGGCAATTTTCTCCTTGCCAAGAAGTCATTCCAGTCATATACCGCCATGCTTGCTGCCGCGATGAAAATATGCAATGGATTCATGATGCTTCATCGTTGCGGCTACAGTTATCAAGACCTGAACGATGGCAACTTTTTCATTGATCCCAACACCGGGGATGTACTCATCTGCGATAACGATAACGTGATGCCTCAGGGTGAGAAGTCCGGCATAATGGGGAAAGCCCGTTATATGGCACCGGAAATTGTGGTGGGAGGAGTGCCAGACAAGTATAGCGACAGATTTTCATTATCTGTTATTCTTTTTATGCTTTTCTACGCCAACCACCCCTTTGAGGGAGCAAAGGTTGTAGCCTGTCCTTGCATGACAGAAACGTTTGAGAAAAAGTTCTATGGAACGGAGGCTGTATTTATCTACGATACGACAGATAAGAGCAATCTCCCGGTGCGTGGTATTCACCAAAACGTGATACGCCGTTGGCCGGCATTCCCATCCAGACTGAAAGAGACCTTTATACAAGAATTCTCACAAGAGAGACTTAAAAATCCCACTACCCGAATGATTGAATCTCTATGGGAGAAACTCATCGCAGGCATACGTGACACGTTGGTACGTTGTCCCCACTGTGGTGAGGAGACCTTCATTGAAGAGTCTTCAAAGTGTATGGACTGTGGTAAGGATATTGATACATCGCGCCGACTCAAGATAGGAACTCGCGCCGTAATTCTCACAAAAGGTACGAAATTATATATCGACAATGACAATATACCCGATGCGGAGGTAGTAGAACACCCCAATGACTCGGCAAGACTACTTCTCAAAAATCTGTCCAACTCAAACTGGACAGCAGAGACTCCAAGCGGAAAAATCAAGGTAGTTGAGCCGAACAATATGATGCCGGTCAATCCCGGAATCAAAATAACCTTCTCCAATACCCATAAAGGAGAATTTATTCAGGAAACAAACAATTAACAATATAACAAGAAATGTCACTATTGGATGAACAAGTAAGCGTGCCGCGCCGAACTATGACTCTCTTTTTTCTCATCGATACGTCCGGCTCGATGGAAGGAAACAAAATTGGCGCAGTCAATGACGCTGTGGCCAACGTGCTTCCCATGCTGGATGAAATCTCAGCAGAAAATCCCGATGCTGAAATCAAAGTTGCGGCCCTGGAATTTTCAAGTGGCGTAAACTGGCTTTATTCAGAGCCTAAACTTGCATCTGACTTTGTGTGGCAGGATGTAAAAGCCGGTGGTCTGACATCACTGGGAGCCGTATGTGCTGAACTTTCCTCAAAATTATCACGAAGCGGCTACATGCAGTCGGCAAGCGGTTCGTTTGCTCCCGCAATTATTCTTCTCTCTGATGGTGGTCCTACTGACGATTATGAGAGCGGACTTAACAAACTGAAAGGTAACAATTGGTTCAAGGCTGCGATCAAGATTGCGATAGCGATCGGAGATGATGCAGATAAGGACGTACTCAAGCAATTTGCAGGCAATAGCGAGGCCGTGTTTACAGTTCACAATATTGATGCTCTCAAGCAGATTATTCGAGTTGTCGCTGTAACATCATCTCAGATTGGGAGTAAGAGTAGCACTGCAGGAGATACAACCAAGCAGGATCAGGTAATCGAGGAGGTCAAGGATGCTGTTGAAAACATACGAGGTGCAGAAGCGGTTACCGCGGTAGACAGCAGTTCCTATGACGATGATTGGGATTAAACATTAGCAAATGGACTCACTTAACTTCAGTTGTCAAGGCGAAAGCCATATCGCCTCAGGCAAGGTCTGTCAGGACTATTCTTATAGCAAGGTCTATGAGAACGGTAATGCCATTGCCATTGTCTGTGACGGTCATGGTGGTAAGCGTTATTTTCGTAGTGACACTGGTGCGAAAATTGCGGCCGAAGTGACAGAGCGTAAGGTAAAAATCTTCATTGATGAAGTTGGTCAATCCTTGCTAAAGGAGGAGCCATTCACTCAAAATGGAACTATCTCCGAACAGATTACCAATCAGGATTTCGATAAGACAAGCAATATCGAACGGGCATTCCGGCAACTATTTGGCTCAATTATATATGAGTGGAATGCAAAAGTCTTGGCTCATGCAAAGCAAAATCCGATTCCCGAATTGGAAAAAGAAGGATTGGAAGAGCGTTGGATAAAAGAGTTTGAAGAAAATGTCAATCTTGAGAAAGTGTATGGCTGCACTCTGATAGTGTGCGTATATACATCGGATTTCTGGCTCGCATTTCAGATTGGAGATGGAAAGTGTTTTGCCTGTGATTCCGATGGGAATTGGAGAGAACCTATTCCATGGGACGAACGCTGTTTTCTGAATAAGACAACATCCATTTGCGATAGCGGCGCTATTGATGAATTCAGGTATTGTTATGAGGGGAACGGGCAATCCCCGATTGCGGTAATACTTGGTTCGGATGGAATTGATGACTCTTTTGGCTCAGAAGAAAATCAAGCGAATTTCTATGTTCAGATTTTGAAATCAATAGCAAAATCGGGCTATGATGCGACATTATCTGAGATAGAAACTACGCTCCCGCAACTTAGCAAAATAGGTAGTCAGGATGACATGTCTATCGCAATGGTATTTGATTTTGACAAGGTACAATCGGCCGTTCCTAAAATGATTGAATGGCAAGTATCCAATGTCAAGAAATCCATTGCCGATGAGTCTGCTAAAATTGAAAAGGCCAACAAGATTCAGCAATCCTTGGAATCTGTTGATCGTCCGACACGTCAGAACATGATAGACCTGCAATATGCAAATGCTGATGAGAAAAGAGCGATCGAAAATCGTACAAAACTACAAGGCAGGCTTGACTCCTTGTTGAGAGAGTTAAATGGTCGTGATTCAACCGAAGATAATTCAGATTCTGAGAATAGTGTTGTCTCCGAAGAAGAATCATCAATCGAAACAACTCCTGACGATAATGAGTTAAACAATGGAACTGAGTAATGCTATAAAAGATATTATCGGCCGATTTGGAACCAAGGTTTTATCAACTCGCCAATTTGTCAATTTGCTTGACGATGTTGGCGGATTTAAGGATGAGCCTGCGGCGTCCAAGAAGGTCATGAAGGGGCTGCTTGACAGTGGCTTCGGAGAATTGCTATATCGACTTTCGGAGAAAAAGGATGGGAATTGGCAAAATTCGATAAGGAAAAGTGTCGGAGATTATGCTGCTAAATCCGGATATAAGGATGAACTTATAAATAGAATTGCTGCTCAGTTGCTGTATAGTGTAGGTGTGATAGATGAACTACCCCAAATCGAAAATACAGTTAAGACTGAGTCCGTATCTTCAAGACATCGAATTAGCGACCCTAAAGCACTTCTACATGCACTTAAGCAAGAGTATATTACGGCTCTCTCAGAACTGCTCACAATAACTACGGATGAATATGGACATAAATATGGTTATTATTCAACGGAGGCAAATACACGGCTATATGTAATTTCTGCAAAGATTCGCCTTATAGCGAAAGAGGCGGGCGATGTAAACATAGATTCATGGCTTAAAATTGAGAAGAGTAAAGTCGAGAATAAGAATAGACCTAATACTATTCAATTAAATCAGGCCCTTGATGATTTAATGTCAACTCTTGAGAGGGATTATAAAGTCTTGATGGAGAAAGGATATATAGTTGAGGATGACGAGTTCGACCTTAAGTCTGCAAAATTCGCGCCAAATGTAGTTTCTGATTTACAGTCAGTAGAGAAAAAGATAATTATCATTGGAAACAAACGGAAAGAGAACAGACAATCTTGGATAGACAAAACTAAGAGTGACTTTTTAGCGTCTAAAAGTTCGCCTGTTTCTGCCCGCAATGGTGTACTCGACCAATTAAAAAATGATTATCTTTCAAGGTTATTAGAACTTGACCGTTCGACTAAATCGGGAGAGATAGACTTTTCAGATTCAACTCTTAAAGACACTCGTCGCAAACTCATCAATCTTGGGTCATTGCTCGGCAAAAATATGGAGCAATGGTGTAATGATGAGAATGAAAAATTATCAAAGGATCGTGAGGTAAGAGCGTCAAAGCGTAAAAAGCGAAATGTAGTTGTAAGCGCTGTCGCCGGAGTTGCACTCTTAATTGGCGGTTGGCAGGGCATCTCATATACGTCATCAGCCGATGCAAGGGCGGCTTATGAAAAAACAATGGCATCTGCGAAAGCCGAGTATGCACAAGGCAACTATATTGCGGCTTTAGATTTGTTCCAAAAGGCCGAAAATGATTACGATGCTTCATACTCATCATCAAGTTACAAGGGAGAGGCTCATGCAAAGGCCGTTGAGACATCTGATAAGATAATTGCTAACTGGGAGGAAAAAGTGCGTCCTCTTTTACAATCAAAAAAAGTTGCTCAGGCTAAAGTATTGACTCTCGCTCTACCTGCGAATCTAGTTCTTGATGGAAATTCAGAACAGGTATTCAAATCAATCTCAGAACAAATTGATTCTGATTTGGCAACCCGTACCACAGAAATGGTAGATGAGTTATTAAATGACATTTATACCCATCAAGGAAAACTGTCTGAAGCCGGGAAAGCGGAACTCAATGAAATTATTAAAGTCGTACCGGATAATTATTGGT
>CAMWSV010000158.1 GCA_947177015.1 uncultured Porphyromonadaceae bacterium | reverse complement strand
CCCCCTGCAAGCCCTCATGGCTTGCATCTGTGCTGAGGGCGCAAGCCCGAAGTTATAATCCTTCCAATAATTCCAATCCCTTCCAATAACTCCGATAATTTCTGCGTTATTAAAATATGCAGTGCAGCCAGAGCAAAAAATACAGAGCGTCTGCCGGAAAAGCCCGGCTTCGCCCCAACCGCAGGAGTGTATCGGCAATCGTGATGTTGCCGGTGGCGATCATCATCGCCCTGCTGTCGGCGTGTTCCGCCAATAAGAATACTCCCATGTCGCGCCAATGGCAGGCATTCACCACCCGCTACAACGTATATTACAACGGCGACGAACACTATAAGGAGACCCTCAAGGAGATGGAAAATTCCTACGAGGATGACTACACACGCTTCGTGCTCACTCACCCCGCCGATGCCCGCGCCGACACCAAGCAGCCGCAGCCGCAGGGTGATTTCAAGCGCACTATCGAGAAGATGCAGAAGGCCATCCAACTGCACAGCATCAAGAAGAAACCCGCCAAGAAAAATTCCTCAGCCAAGGAGAAGGCATTCCGTGCCCGCGATGAGTTCAATCCCTTCATCCATAATGCCTGGCTTATGCTCGGCAAAAGCCAGTATCTCAACGGCGATTTTCTCGGCGCCGCCTCTACCTTTTTCTATATCTCGAAGCATTTCACATGGTTGCCCGAGGTGGTGACTGAAGCCAAACTATGGCAGGCACGCTCCTACTGCGCGCTCGATTGGGATTACGAGGCTGAGAATATCCTGAGGCAAGTGAAGAAAGCCCAACTTACAAATTCCAGACTCCAGAATCTCTATGACCTTGTGCAGGCAGACTATCTCGTGCGCAAGCAGGAGTATGAGAAGGCTGTCCCCTTCCTCTCAGCCGCCGCCAAATCCGCAAGCGGAAGCCAGAAAAACCGTCTGTATTTCCTTTTGGGACAGGTCTACGCCCAGTTGCAGAAGAAGAAACTCGCCTACGAGGCCTTCAGGAAGGCAGGGAGCGGTATCGCCACTGCCTACCGCACCAAGTTTAATGCACGCATCAAGCAGTCGGAGGTATTCACCGGTGGCAACATCTCATCTGAGGTGCGCGCCCTGAAGGCGCTGACGCGCTACGAACGTAATAACGAATATCTCGACCAGATCTATTACGCCATCGGCAACCTCTACCTCTCGCATAAGGACACTGCCGAGGCCAAGAAGAATTACCTCCTCGCCGTGGAGAAGTCTACACGCAACGGCATCGACAAGGCTCTCGCCCAACTCGCCTTGGGCAATATCTATTTCAATGAGGAGGACTATGTCAAGGCGCAGCCATGCTATTCGGAGGCTGTGCCGCAGTTGCCCAAGACCTATCCCGACTATGATATGCTCAAACGTCGCAGCGATGTGCTCGACGAACTCGGCGTATATGCCGGCAATGTACAGTTGCAGGATTCACTGCTGACACTCTCCAAGATGACGCCCGACGAACAGTTGAAGGTGGCTGAGCGCCTCGTGGCTGAACTCATCAAGAAGGAGAAGGAAGAGGCCGCTCAGGCCAAACGCGAGGAATTTCTCGCAAATCGCGACGATAATTCCCTTATCGGGCAGAACACCCCCTCCACCCCTACTTTCAACGGTGGGGATAACTCCTGGTATTTCTACAACACTACGGTGAAGAACTCCGGTAAGACAGAGTTCCAGCGCCGATGGGGTGCCCGTAAACTGGAGGATGACTGGCGCCGACGCAATAAATCCACATTCTCTCTGGAGACTGAAGAGGAGGAACAGGATTCCGAAATAGCCGATACCGCCCCGGGCGACGCTCCGCTCGATTCCGTGGCGGCAAATCAGCAGAAGGAGAAAGCCAAACTCGAATCCGACCCCCATAATCCGGAGTATTACCTCAAGGATATACCCAAGACCGAAGAGGAAATCAAAAACTCCAACGACATCATTCAGGAAGGTCTCTACAATATGGGTGTGATACTGAAGGATAAACTTGAGGATTTCCCTGCCGCCCGCAAGGAGTTCATGCTGCTCGATACCAGATACCCAGACAATATATATCGCCTCGATGCCTACTACAACCTCTATCTGATGGCTGTACGCGAGAATAACCCGGCTGACGCCGAGAAGTGGCGCAGACTCATCATCGAGGAGTTCCCGGAGTCACCTTACGGCATGGCGATGACCGATCCGGACTATTTCACCAATCTCCGCACCATGCACGAACGCCAGGAGGAAATGTATGAGGAGGCTTACGACGCTTATCTCTCGAATAAGAACAATCGTGTGCATAAACTCACCGAGAATATGGAGAAGGATTACCCTCTGTCGCCCATATTGCCGAAGTTCGTGTTTATCGATGCCCTCTCTTATCTCACTCAGGGCGATAATGATGAATTCCGTAAGCGTCTGGAATATCTGCTCGATAAATGGCCCGACACGGATATGACCCCCATGGCAGGTTCGATACTCAAGGGACTTAAGGAGGGACGCGTGCCTAACGCCGGAATGGAGAATACCCGCGGTATGCTCTGGGATACGCGCCTCACTGCCAGCGACAACGGCATCGGCGGCGGCGGTCCTGCCGGTCCGGCGGCTTTCGAACGCAACCCCAATTCTCCGCAATATCTCGTGTTTGCATTCGCTCGCGACTCTGTGAGCGCAAATCAGGTGCTGTATGACGTGGCGAGATTCAATTTCTCCTCTTTTGTGGTGAAGGACTTCGATCTGGAGCAGATGAGTTTCGGCAATGTCGGACTCCTCATAGTAAAAGGATTCGCCAATATGCGCGAACTCGAACATTACCGCGAAGTGATGGCGCGGAAAGACTTCAATCTCCCCGAGGGCGTAAGAATAATCATGATTTCAAAGCCCAACTTTGAACTCCTCCTGCGCGAAGGACGTTCTTTTGAAGAATACTTCCGCTTCGAGGAGCAAAGCGAACTCGATGCAAAAGAGGAGGAGGTTATCGGCGAGTCCCTACCGCTCGAACCCCTCGATGATGACCCCGATCATCCGGACGATGACCCTGCCGATCACCCCGCCGATGATCCGGACTCCGAGAAAGTGCCCGAAGCCCCCGCAGCCCAATCTCTCCAATAATTAGAATACTCTGCTGAGGGCGCAAGCCCGAAGTCAATTCTCTCCCGATAACTCCAATAACCCCGACCCCTATGAATAAAATCCTCTGGGCAGACGATGAAATCGACCTTCTGAAGCCGCATATACTTTTCCTCAAAGCCAAAGGCTATGAGGTAGACACCGTCAGCAACGGGCTCGACGCCCTCGATGCCTTGCAGCAGAAGCATTATTCCCTGATACTGCTCGATGAGAATATGCCCGGGCTGTCAGGCCTGGAGACCCTCTCCCGAATCAATCAGCAACACCCTGACCTCCCCGTGATTATGATCACCAAAAGTGAGGAGGAAAACATAATGAATCAGGCTATCGGCAACCAGATCGCCGACTATCTCATTAAGCCCGTCAACCCCAACCAGATCCTCCTCTCGCTCAAAAAGAATCTGCATAGCGTCGAACTCGTGGCGCGCGAAGCCACTTCCGGCTATCAGCAGGATTTCCAGCGTATCTCCGGGTTAATCAATATGGCAGCCTCCATCGAAGATTGGATGGAGGTGTATCGGCAACTCGTATACTGGGAAATCAAACTCGCCGATTCCGATTCGGGTATGGATGAGATGCTCCTGCTCCAGAAGCGCGATGCCAATTCCAATTTCTGCAAGTTTGTGAAGAAGAATTATGAGGAGTGGGTCAACACCGACCGTCACCCCATGATGAGCCATGAGGTGTTCCGAAAGAGTGTATTCCCTCTGCTCGATGCCGGCGAGAAGGTATGTTTCGTGCTGATAGATAATTTCCGTCTCGACCAGTGGAGAATCGTTCAGCCGCTCCTCTCGGAATTTTTCAATGTCGAGGAGAACCTCTACACAACTATCCTCCCCACATCTACCCAATATGCCCGCAATGCTATCTTCGCCGGATTGATGCCGCTGCAGATCGCCACAATGTATCCGCAGTATTGGGTGGAGGAGGATGAAGATGAAGGGCTCAACGTGCACGAGGCTGAACTCATCCGCACTCAGATAGAGCGCTTCCGCCGTAAGGATAAGTTTACTTACACAAAAATCAATGACTCGCAGGGTGGCGAGAAGTTCATACGCAACCTGAAGAAGACGCCCGACGTGAATCTCCACGTGCTCGTGCTCAACTTCATCGATATGCTGTCGCACGCCCGTACGGAGTCGAAGATGATACGTGAACTCGCAAATTCCGATGCCGCCTATCGCTCGCTCACCGAGTCGTGGTTCCGCCATTCGTCTACGGTAGATGTATTCCGCCGGCTTGCCGAGGAGGGGTACAAGGTGATCGTCACCACCGACCACGGCACAATCCGCGTCGATAATCCCATCAAGGTAGTGGGCGACCGCAACACCAACACCAACCTCCGCTATAAGGTAGGCAAGAATCTCAATTACAATCCGCGGCAGGTCTACGAAATGAAAGATCCGAAACGCTTCGGACTCCCCTCCCCCAACATTTCGAGCACCTATATCTACGCCCTCAACGAAGATTTCTTCTCCTACCCCAACAACTACAACTATTACGTGCAATACTATACCGGCACCTTCCAGCACGGAGGCATCTCCCTGCAGGAAATGCTCGTGCCCTTAGTGACCCTCTCTCCCAAATAAAAATAGGGCTAAAATAGGAGTAAAAAAAGGAATAAAATAGGAGTAAAAAAAGAAATAAAATAGAGATAAAATAAAG
>CAMWSV010000157.1 GCA_947177015.1 uncultured Porphyromonadaceae bacterium | reverse complement strand
GGATGTTAATAAAAACTGAGAGGATTTTTTTGTGGGATAGGGATAATTTTGTAAATTTACATCATGGATAAAGATGAATTGAAAAATGTAAAGGCGCGTGTGATAGAGTTGCTGAAGTCTACCGAAATCGAGGATATGGATTACTTTATCTCCGAACTGGAGAAATCGGGTTATTTCACCGCTCCGGCTTCGATGAAGAATCATCTATGTTTCGAGGGGGGACTGATGTGTCATTCGCTCAATGTGTGTGAGTCCGCACTGCTGCTTAAGCGCACGCTTATGGCTGAACGGCCTGATATTTTTGAGAAAATCAGTGATGCAAGCATCATCGTGGCGAGTCTGCTGCACGATATGTGTAAAAGCGACCTGTATTTCCGTAAGCGCACGGCACAGACGGGTCTTGGTCAGGCTGAATTCGGTACGGATCCGGGCGCACTCCCGATAGGTCACGGTGAGAAATCGGTGGTGATGCTCCTGCAGATGGGGCTGGGACTGACGGATGCGGAAATTTGCGCCATCCGTTGGCACATGGGGAGTTGGAGCGTAAATCAGGCTGATAGCGAGGAACGCGGCTACTTCCGTGCCGCCGAGAAGAAATATCCGCTTGTGACACTTATTCAGTTGGCGGATACGATTGCCTCCAAATTTACAGAGCGTCCACCGGCAACGATTAACTGATCCACCGGCTGCGATCAATTAATCAGGGCGTCATCAATTAATCAGGCCGCCGTGCAATTAATTTATAGCGGTAAATAAAAAGAGTCAGTTCCCGTCCGTTTCATCACGGCGGGAACTGACTCTTTTATTGATTATGTAGGGGGATTTCTATAATTTCCTAAATTATTCGTGATTATGCCACGCATTTGATACCGAGCCATACCATAAGGAGGCCGAGAACGACTGTGGGGACAACGTAGCAGATAAATTTCCACCATTCGCCTTTCTGGATCATAGCGAAACTATCGTGGCTGAATGAAGAGAATGTGGTGAAACCACCACAGAATCCTGAGATAAGAAGCGCACTTACGAGGGTGCTCATTTCGTGACGCGCAAAGAGACCGGCAAAGATACCGATGATAAAACATCCGATAACGTTGACGGCAAATGTGCCGACGGGGTATTTATCTCCAAAAAGTTTTTTTCCTCCAACTCCGGTAAGGTAACGTCCGCAAGTGCCTGCAAACCCGCCGACTCCGGCAATAAGCATATATTCGATAATCATAATTTCTACAGTTTTAAAGGGTTAATCATTCTGAGTTTTAGCAGCGGGTTTACGGATGCATGCGGCGCCGAGGGCCACCATTGCGATGCCGAATACAAGGCTTGTCACCATGTAGAATACAAACATTCCGCCGTCGCCTCCCCGGAGGAGTGAGATCATTTCGTCGGAGAAAGAAGAGAATGTGGTGAGACCGCCGCAGAAACCGGTGATCCAGAGCAGATTTGCTGTTTTGCTGAGTTTGCCGGTCTTGTTAAGATAGCCGTATAGCATACCGATGATGATACACCCTACCATATTTGCCATAAACGTTCCTAATGGGAAAGAGAGGTGACAGATAGCGGCCCCCAGTTTTTCTGAAAGGAATCGCAGACATGTACCTAAAAATCCACCGGCACCTGCAATCATAGTGTATTTAAACATAATATTAAATTTTTATAAGTTTATAAATTGTGTAAGTTATAAAAATCAGTATAGTATAGAATTAAGTAAGGGAGGGGTTATGGCCGATCGTTATTTTTGTTTTTGAACGGTAGATTTGTATCTTCAGTTGTATCTTCAGTGGAGTCGCGTAGCCCGATATGCTCCATCAGTAAACAACGAAATCCACTCCTTCAAAACTCAAGAACAACTATTCGCAAATTTTTCAAACATACTTAATTATTCTTAATTTATTTTACATTTTTAAAACACGTGATTCTTAAAAATTGTTCATAATCGTTTTTTTAAGTTGTAGAAATGGCACGTAGTGGCACGCGTTTATCTTTTTGTTAAATAGGATCTTAGTGAATGGTGTTAAAGAACGGTCAATACCTGCAGATATTAAAAAATGTGATATTCTCGATTGCTCTGATAAAAAACGTGTGATGTCGGTAATTCCGTTGATTTGGGACAATATTCCCTTTCCCCGGAAGAAGTGAGAGCGGAGAGGTGCGTCCGGTTCATACAAATCGTATGGGCAATGTGTCCGGCATTTCAGTTTGCGTGAAAATGCGCTTTGTCATCGTGATTTCTTATCATGTTTACCGGCAACGTATTGGGTCGGAGTCATACCTGTGATTTTCTTGAACATCCTTGCAAAATGCTGAGGATACTCAAACCCTAATGAATATGCCACCTCAGACGAATTCATGCCGCCGGCAAGCCGATTTTTTGCAACCTGCACAATGTGTTGTCTGATAAGATTACCCGCTGTTTCTCCCGTCACCTTCCTTATCACGTCGCTGAGATAACTTGCCGACATGTTCAGCCTGTCTGCGAAATATTGTACGGTAGGGACACCGCCTGCCAATTTAGTATCATCGTTAAAATGCTGTTTAAGCGATTCTTCAAATCTGGAGAGGATATTGTTGTTTACGATTGTGCGTGAAATGAACTGACGGTTGTAGAACCGCTGGGCATACCTCAGTATAAGATTGATAAATCCGGCTATAATACGGTTTTGCATTTCGTCGGAAGGGAATTTCAATTCATTGTCGAGTTGGCGGATGATGGAGACAATCACGTCACGTTCCTCCTCGCTCATGTGAAGAGCCTCGTTTATGCGGTAATCGAAGAAAGAGAAATTTTTAATTTCATTTTCGAGCCCCGTCCCTTGGAGTAAATCGGGGTGAAAGAGCACCGCCCATCCGCTTAGATTGAACAGTTCTCCGGTATCTTCCTTTCCACCCAACTGCCCCGGCGCCACGCAAATAAGAGTACCTTCCGAATAATCGTATTTCCCCGTGCCATACACCAGGTCCATATCCATCTCTTTACCTTGAAGAAACAGACCATAGACATCATATTGATTAAGACTGTAACGCACGGGAGATACTTCGCTATAATCGATTACGCTTATCAGTTTATGAGAATCAGGTTTGCCGACCCATGCATTATAATCCGACGGGGTGTTTATCTTTAAAATTTTGCTCATATAGATAGAAAGTAGATAGAAAGGTTGTTTACGACTGCAAAATTACTAAAAAACTTCAATAAGACATTACTAAAAAACTTCAATAGAGCATTACAAAGAACTACAATAAGACGTTATCAGAACTTTAATTCCCGACAGATGCGGCTACAAATCGCAAGCAGTTAAATTGGTAGGCATTTCTAACATCCGGGTATGAAATAGCAATTGTCCGATACCAACAAGATTGAGCGAAAAATGTTAATATAGTAAAGAAGTTAATGTAGTAAAGATGTTAATATAGTAAGTCCGTACCCAATCGATGCAGATTGAAAATAAACGGGACTCGGTGTAATCCTGATTCTATTTCAATATAAATAACAATGACAAAGTAACGATATGACAACAGAAGAATTTATACAGATTATGGATTCGGGAGAGGTAATTCCCGGGGGATCTACTATTCATGCCAAGATGCATCAACTAAGTCAAGAGGCGATACGCATAACGATGGAAATCAACAATTCCTTTCATACCCATGAAGAAATTATCAATCTCATGTCGGAATTGACGGGAGAAAAGGTTGATGAAACTTTAGGTCTTTTCCCTCCATTCTACACGGATTGCGGAAAGAACATCCATCTCGGCAAAAGGGTTTTCATTAATTCAGGATGTAAATTTCAGGATCAGGGTGGTATATTTATCGGTGATGATGTCCTCGTGGGTCATAATTGCGTGATAGCGACTCTAAACCATGTTATGGATCCTGATCGCAGGGCAGATATGATTCCGGCACCCGTGCATATAGAAAATAAAGTATGGATAGGAGCAAATGTGACTATTCTCCAAGGAGTCACGATAGGAGAGGGGGCGGTGGTTGCCGCAGGGGCAGTAGTTAACAAAAATGTACCGGCACGTTCGGTAGTGGGGGGAATACCTGCCAAAGTTCTGAAACAGATTTGACATGAAAGCGGCATTATTATTGATAACCCTAATTATTTCTTCAGTTATGGCACCGGCTCAGGATAATATTCTTATTACTGTAAATGGAGTTACACGCACTATCTTACTCTCTGACACCGAGAGCGCCAGGGAGTTGAAAAACTGGTTGAGAAACGGGAATATCACCGTGAAGATGAACGATTACGGAGGCTTCGAGAAAGTGGGCGAACTGCCGTGGTATCTTCCCACTTCCAATCGCTCGGTATCAACCGTGGCGGGGGATGTGATGCTCTATCAGGGCAACAATATCGTGATATTCTATGGCACAAATACATGGTCGTACACCCCGCTCGGAAAGATAGAGAATGTAAGCGCGGATGAAATACGAAATTTCCTATCAGGCGGTGAAATCGAAGCCATACTGTCGGTCGACGTTCAGTCCGGAATCAGGGATGCAGAAGCCGACGTCGAAGAAACACCGGCAGTATATACGCTTCAAGGAATAAAAGTTGATATGCGGGATCGCAAACTTACAGACCTTCCTTCCGGATTTTACATAATAGACGGCAAAGAACATTTAATTAAATAATATTGAACGGTAATGTGGAGCGTGGTTCAATCGAACAATTCTATCATAATGTGGTTACCGTCGGTGCTGACGCATAGTTCAAAGTACACTTCATGAGGTTTAGCCGGAATGCTGAGGATTAGATGAAAGTACGCTGTACC
>CAMWSV010000156.1 GCA_947177015.1 uncultured Porphyromonadaceae bacterium | reverse complement strand
TGTCTGGTGGGCTGGGAGATTTGTTTATGAGACTGATGCCGGGGCGGGGGCTGCGGTGGTGGTCTGTGCGGGCTGCGCTGAGATGGAACTTCCGCTCAGCGGAGTCTTGATGGCGAATGAGGCGAGGATGCTCACCACGCAGATGATGATCGCTAAGCCCCATGTAGCCTTCTCGATGAAGTCGGTAGTCTTACGATAACCGAGGTATTGGTTGCCGCCTGAATAGTCTGATGCCAGACCGCCTCCTTTTGATTTCTGAATGAGCACTACGCAGATAAGAAGTACGCAGGCAAGTACAATCACGATGCTGAGAAAAATATACATATCTATTACTGTTTTAATTCACGTTTCTGCTCTGGTTGATAATCAGTTTTTTCAGAAAACGTATTTGGTCTGCAAAATAAATACTTTTTTCGGGATTTTTCAAATTTAATTCTTGAATAATTTGCAATGCCTTGCTATAATTACGATTTTTTATGAGAATCCGGGCAAATGACTCGGTCAGGGCCGGGCTTTCGTCGGGTTCGGGGAGAGTCTCTGTCTTCACGCGTCGCGGTTGGGGCGGGGGCACATTCTGCAGAAACATATCGATGGCATTTGCAGTGTTATCGGGTGCATCGCCGGCTCCGGCTACGGGCATAGCCTCCAGGTCGTCGAGTATTGATGCGTTGTGTCCGGCATTGGTTCGTGAATTTACCCGGTGGCTATTTCCGCTCTCCTTCTCTCCGTAATTGGTGAGGAACGTGTCGATAGTGTCAAACGTGGAGAGTATCGGCGGCAGAGTATCCGGATAGAAGTCGGCAAGCGACTGCGAATTAAGTCCCAGCACTTCGGCTATGTCGATCGGATCTCCGATATTGACCGCCACCACCCGGCGCAGTTCATCCTTTCGCTTCTCGTCAGGAGCCTGCGGGAGCGCCATCAGTGCGGCATACGCGAAGTAGGGATACTTTTCGAGCAGTTCAGTGGCTTCTTGATATGTCATTTTCTTGATTGAAATTATTGGAGAGGATTATATGGAATCAGAGTTATTGGGATTATCAGAGTGGTCTGACCTGTCTGACTTAGTCTGACACTACCGGACTTTTCGAGCCCCTTACCAGTTGCCGAAGGTGGCGTTGAAGATAAGGTCTACCAATTCTTCGCAGATTTCACGGCAGAGGTCATCCTGCACGTCGATCAGCAGCAGTGAGGCGGAAAACTGACGGTAAGCCGAAAAACTCTGGTCGATATTATTGGCAGGGTTGGTGTTATCCGTATATTTCACGTGTACGGTGATTGTGAGTCGGGTCTCGGAAGCATAAGCGTCCTCCCCTACTGCCTGCGGCGAGAGGTTATAGCCGGTGATCTCGCCGGTGATTTCGCCATCGGCGTTCCCGTCTACGATCTGCAGACGTGTCTGGCGAGTGATGGCATCCATCAACTGATTCTGGAATTCCTGTTGCAGCGGCGGGTATACCAATGCCGCGCGTATGGGAAATTCCGTCACGTTGATGGTCTTATATACGTTATAGTTGATTGCCGACCCGTTGAATTTATAACTGATTCTGCACGAAGCCGAACATATCAATACTATACAGCAGCACACAGCCACTTTCAGATACTTAATCCAGTCCATACTCACGAATTTTACGATAAAGCGTGCGGGGTGAGATATTCAATTGCTCGGCAGCGGCTTTCTTATCGCCGTGGGCGCGTGCGAGTGCATCCGCCACAGCCTTTCGCTCAGCATCTTCAAGAGTGAGGGCATCCTCAGGCTCGGATGCATCGGTGGCAGGTGCTATCAGATCCTTCGCATGGGAGGCTGCCCGCGGCGAGAGTTGTGAGAGCAGCGTAGGGCCATGCTGCCGTATGTGCGTCCCCTCCGACATTCCTGCCGCCGCCATCATATCCTTGAGCGAGGCTATTTCGGCGCGGAGCGAGAATAGGGTCTGCCAGAGCATCTCACGTTCCTGCTCATAGGAATGTACATCGGCGTACGGGACATTTCGCCCCTCCGCTCCTGCCCTGTCGGGCGTAGGGAGAGCCTCAAGGAGTTCGGCACGAGAGATCTCCTTGCCGGCATCGAAGAGCGATAGTTGCTCCACGATATTCTTCAGTTGGCGCACATTGCCGGGCCATCCGTAAAGAGCCATAGCGTGGCGGGCATCTTCTGAGAAACTTATGGGGGCAGTGAGATATTTCTCCGAGAAATCAGCGGTGAATTTGCGGGCGAGCAGGAAGATATCGTCGCCGCGGTCGCGCAGCGGGGGCACTTCGATTATCACCGTTGAGAGCCGATAATAAAGATCTTCGCGAAATTTACCCTGGCGCACGGCGCGCTGCAGGTCCACATTCGTAGCGGCTACGATGCGCACGTTGGTGTGCTGCACCTCCGACGATCCCACCTTCAGGAATTCCCCCGTCTCCAGCACTCTGAGCAGTCGCGCCTGAGTGGTGAGAGGGAGTTCAGCCACTTCATCGAGGAATATAGTACCTCCGTCTGCCTCTTCGAAATATCCCTTGCGCGTGGCCACGGCTCCGGTGAATGCACCTTTCTCATGCCCGAAGAGTTCCGAATCGATAGTGCCTTCAGGGATAGCACCGCAGTTCACGGCGATATATTTCTTATGTTTACGCGCTCCGGAATTGTGGATAATTTTCGGGAAGAACTCCTTGCCCGTTCCGCTCTCGCCGTAGATCAGCACCGACAGGTCGATCGGAGCCACCTTTACGGCGCGCTCGATGGCGTTATAGAGAGCAGGGGAATTCCCCACAATAGAGAAACGCTGCTTTATACTATTGATTATATCTGTATCCAAAGTTGAAGAAAGATATGGCGCCATGCGCCGGATTTCCGAATAGACATTTTTTGAGGATAGATATTTTTGAGGATAGATATTTTTTGAGGCATTCTCCGCGTCAGGGCTTACTGATACCGCGGTCGAGCATCCTGTGCTTCACGAGCATCCTCACCGGCGTGGGCATCATCCCCACGAATAGGATCGCCAGCCTGTTGATCGCTCCGTTGATATATTGCTGTCTGCCTCTGAGCAGGCGCTCCACTGCTTTGCGGGCAAAGCGTTCCGGACGCTCTATGGCATGGAGTTTCAGTGCGAGACGCTTCAGATTGTCGGGGAGTCCGAAGAGATTGGTCGCTATCCCCCCGGGACACGCTACCATCACCCTCACTCCATAATCCTTCATCTCGTAAGCCAGCGCGCGGCTGAACGCCCTGATATATGCCTTCGTAGAGGAATACATCGCTATACCCGGCATCGGCATCCAGCACGACATCGAACTCATATTCAGGATATACCCCTTCTTACGCTTACGGAAGTAGCGGGCAAACCGCAGCGAGAGCACCGTAGTGGCACGCACGTGCAGATCGATAAACGCCTCCACCTTTCCCTCGGGGATATCACACACCGGAGCGAATGAAAAGATACCCGCATTATTAACCAGCACATCGGGAGCGAGATTGAAATTCTCCAGATATGCGAAAATCCTGTCTACGGCATCCTCCATGCAGAGGTTGAGCGTCATCGGATATGTACGCACGCCGTAACTCTCGGCGATAGCCACAGCCGCCACGTGCAGCGGTTCATCGTCGATAGATATCATCACGATGTCATAATTCCTTGCGGCGAGAGCCTTACAGAATTCAAGTCCTATACCACCGGAGGCTCCGGTCACTACTGCTACCATCAGTTTCTGCTTTTAATCTTTTCGATCTCACGCACTATCCCCTTGGGGAGTTCGCCTGCCGCCAGATGCTTATGGCACGCCATTTCCCGGCTATACATACGTGCGATGCAATAATTCACATGGTCGCAGCCGCATCTGTGTCCGGCATCAGCCATCATCCGGTTTACAAAATCGGGTTCATTCAGCAATGCGCGTCCCATCTGCACGAATTCAAATCCCTCATCCATCACCTTCTCGGCGCCGGGACGGTCTATCACACCCCCCACGTATACCAACGGCATTTTGAGCGCCTCACGGAATTTACGGGCATCCTCCAGAAAGTAGAGAGGCTCGAAGTGTTCGGGTCTGATCATCATTCTCCCAGCCAATCTCACCCCATATTTAAGCCAGAGTTGCTTCATATAGTGAGTCATGGTGTAGATAGGCATCTCCCCGCGCATCACATACATCGGAGCCTTGCTCACGAAGCCCCCTGAGAGCACCATCGCGTGCACCCCGTGCTGCTCGATAGCGCGCGCCACAGTGAGACAATCATCTATCTCCAGACCACCCTTGAAGCCATCGCGCATATTGGTCTTGACCAGCACACCCATATCATTCCCCGCATGCTTCATCACTTCATCGAGGCATAGATGCATGAAATGCATTCTGTTTTCGAGACTCCCTCCAAACTCATCGCGGCGATGATTCGTATAGGGGGAAAGGAATTGAGAAATCAGGTATCCGTGCCCCGCATGCACCTCCACGCAGTCGAAACCGGCATCGCGGGCAGTGTCCACCGCCTCGCCGAAACACTTCGCAAGCCCGATAAGTTCATCGCGTTTCAGGCGCCGGCATATCGTAGGGGAATATAGATTGAAGCCGGTGTTCGGAGCCACCGGTATGCCGCCTGCCGTGCGGATATGCGTCATATTGCCGCAATGACCGATCTGGATAGAGGCCTTCGCCCCGCGATCATGAATACCATCCGTAATCTCTCGCAGACTCCCCACTATTTCAGGGCGCAGCCAGAGTTGAGTATCAAACGAAAGTGCCGACCGACAGATACCGGCATACGCCAGAGTGGTCATACCCACACCCCCCTCAGCCACGCTGAAATGATAATCGCGCAACTGCGGAGTCGGATTATTATCGCGCCCCATCCCCTCGAAGGCAGCCGAACGAATGGTGCGGTTGCGCAGGGTGACGGGTCCTATATTAGCCGGTGAAAAGAGTTTCATTGTGTC